>JAUVKA010000161.1 GCA_030592205.1 Bacteroidota bacterium
ATCAGGATTTTATTAATGGAACTGATAAAATAAAAATACGGGCCAAAGCAAATCTTGAGCAATTAATACCTTACCTGTGTCCAACCTACGTTGGATTTCCAAATAAGGTACCAGATGTGTACCGGGCGGCAGAATTTATAAAAGAATTAAAGGAATTTGAGAAGAACGGTAATTTCCCAAATTTCACTATTATGCTATTGCCAAACGATCACACTTCAGGAACGCGTCCCGGATCACCAACTCCGAGTGCGGCAGTAGCTGATAATGATCTTGCCCTGGGACAAATCGTAGAAGCTATTTCAAACAGTAAATTCTGGAAAGAGACCTGTATTTTTGTTACTGAAGATGATCCTCAGGCAGGTCTTGATCATGTGGATGGCCACCGTACGGTAGCGATGGTTATAAGTCCGTATACAAAACGCAATAAAGTAATTTCAACCTATTACTCTCAAATAAATATGGTTCGTACGATGGAGAATATCCTTGGTATTCCTCCAATGAATCAATTTGATTTTGCGGCTGAACCCATGATGGATTGCTTCACTGATAAAGCAGATTTCACACCTTATAAAGCATTGCCCGCTAACATTCCCCTAGATCAATTGAATCCACCTTTGGAAGAATTAGTTGGACTCCAGCTTCACTGGGCCAAAATGTCGCTCGAACAGGATCTGGCAGATGTTGATCGAATTGATGAAGATACATTTAACCGAATTATTTGGCATGCTGTTAAAGGTTATGATGTTCCATATCCCATATTATCAAACAAATGAAAATATATCAATCTAATACTACGATAATTGATAAATATAAAAGTGTTTTAACAGCAGTATTAATTCTACTGTTGAGCTATGGAAATATTTTTGTTCAAGGGCAGGAAAATGAAATTACAACCGGGAACAAATCTGAAACAATACATTTCAAAAGCACAGCTCTTTTCAGATGTAATATTAGCTTGCCTGCAAACTTCAACCCTGATCAGGCTGCAAAATATGAACTTGGAGTGAAATCAAAAGAAGTCCTCAACAGGTATGGTTATGATGTTACTTTTCACACTTTTGAAGGGGAACATACAATTGATACCGAAGGTTTAAATAGGGCATTGGAATGGTTAAGTAATGGAGAGAAAGATTGAATTACTGGCACCGGGTGGGGACATTGATTCTATAAAAGCTGCGATTGTTGCAGGTGTGGATGCTGTATACTGCGGGCTGAATAAATTTAATGCGAGAAACCGGGCCACAAATATCAACTTTGATGAATTACAGGGAATTTTACGACTGGCACATAAAAACAATTGTGAAGTCTTTCTGACTCTTAATATCATTATACTGGAAAGTGAAATCCCTGACCTTATCAGGCTTCTGAACAAATTAATCAATACAAGTATCGATGGAGTGATTGTTCAGGACTTAGGAATGCTTTATCTGATATCAAAACATTTTAAAGATCTTAAAATTCATGCCTCTACTCAGCTTACCACACATAATGAAGGTCAGATAAAATTCTTGGGCAAACTTAATGCCACCCGTGTAAACCTGTCGAGAGAGTTAAATATTCACGAGATAAAAGCTTTAAGTTTAGCAGGACAGGCTAATAGTGTTCAAACAGAAGTATTTGTTCACGGTTCATATTGTATCTCTTTTTCAGGTATTTGCTATATGAGTTCCGTCCTGGTGGGAAAATCAGGGAATCGTGGTCAATGCAGTCAGCATTGTCGAGATAAGTATATTACTACTGCAATTGGTAAAGATTACCCCCTCAATCTTAAAGATAATTCAGCTTATTTTAATCTAAAAGAACTGTATGATGCAGGTGTTGCTTCTCTGAAGATTGAAGGAAGAATAAAAGAATTTGAATACGTATATACTGTTGTAGATTTATGGAGGAAGCAACTCCACCGTTTTTACGAAAATGAGAGTCTGAGTACCGATAATAGTGATTTGTATAAGGTATTTAACAGGGATTTCACCAACGGCTATCTTAAAGGAGATATTAATAAGAATATGTTTATTGATAATCCTATGAGTCATTCAACTGAGCATTTTTCTGAAATCAGCATAGGTCAAACAGAATTAGATGAAGAGAAGGCAGAGATTAGAAACCTTATTAGAAATAAAATTGATCTTTTATGTATAGAGAAAGTCCCTTTAATTATTAGTGTATCAGGAGAATATGGTGAGCCTTTAAAGGTTTCTGTAGAAACTCCGGATACTATGTTTGAAGTATTATCAGAGATTAATCTTGCGAATAAGGGTACAGAGGTTTTGACTGAAAAGATGATTTTGAAAAGACTGAAAGCTCTGAATGATACGGAATATTACATTAAGCATCTTGATCTTGAGCACCTTTCATCCGGACTCTATATCAACTTCAAAGAGCTTACATCAATTAAAAAAAGACTACTATTTATCCTGAATGGATCAAAAGAATATGTGGCTCCAATTAATGTACCTGTTCTAAAAAATCCTGAAAAGGAAGAAACCAAAACAACTCTTTCTGTATTAATCTCCTCAAAAAGTGATATTGATATTTGTAATGGAACTACTGGAGATATTTATTTTCAACTTCCTGATGGATTCAAAAATGAGTGCGATGAGCTTATTGAGTGGTTTATTGAAAATCAAAAAATAAGACCCTGGTTTCCTTCTGTATTAATAGGTGAAGACTATGAAGCAGCCGTAGATTTTCTTCATCAAGTCCGGCCAAAAGGTATTGTAACAAACAATACCGGAATAGCTTATGAGGCATGGGAGAAGGGGATTCCCTGGATAGCAGGGCCATATCTCAATACAGTTAACTCCTATAGTCTGATTAGCTTAAAAGAAAACTTCAACTGTGCTGGAGCCTTTATTTCAAATGAGATAAATCAATATCAGATTAGAAGTATTAAAAAGCCGGCGGATTTCGAGTTGTATTATAGTATCTATCACCCAATTGTACTCATGACTTCCAGGCAGTGTCTGTTTCATCAGGTCACAGGATGTGAGAAAAGTAGAATTGATGGAACCTGTATTCAAGATTGCGCCAAATCTTCATCTATTACAAATCTGGATCATCATTCCTTCCATATTGAAAAATCGAAGGGGAGTTATCATCGAATCTATAATGAAAGGAATTTCCTGAATACAGATATTATCAAAGATCTACCGGATGTTTTCTTCAGTTTTTTCATTGATTTAAGGGATATCAAAACTAAGACAAGAGTTGGGCTTAGTAAATCAGAAGTCATCAAGCTCTTCGAGGATTTAATCAAGGGGAAACCTGGTTCTGTTGAAAAGCTTAAGCGGAATATTTCTCCTACGACTATGGAACAGTATGGAAGGGGGATATAGGTAATTGTAAATGGTTGATGGATAATTGTAAATTGTGAAAAAGACAAGGTCGACTAACAACATCTTTCACCCCCTATCTGGTACTTTTTTAATACTGGGAAAATATACATTGGATTTGGACCAGTGCTAAATTTGCTTCGTTGAATTTCCCGTATTTTGTTTAATTTTAGAGGAATCTAATCTTACAATTCCAATGAGAGCAAATTTGATATTCTACGCCAAATCCATATCCATTTTGTTCCTGATAGCAGGCATCTTAAGCTCGTGCTCTCCAAAAGAGACAAGCATCCCAATAATTGATCTGAGCAATCATTCCGGTGAGCGATTACTGCATCTGGATGAACTGATCAATGATATACAGGTTGTGAGATTGGAAACGAATAAAGAAGTCTTGGTACCACAACGCTATATGAGTTTTATTGGGGAGAAGTATATTCTAATATTGAACAATAAAAATATCTTGCAGTTTGATACCGAGGGAAACTTCATCAGGATACTGGCCAGGCAGGGCAAGGGACCTGGGGAATACCATGGAATTTTTGATTTTGATGTGGATGATGTTGAATCCAGACTTTTTATTCACCACTGGGGTGATGCCAAGCGTATGTTGGGATATCATCTTGATACCGGAGTAGCCTTACCGGAAATAACTTTGCCGAAAAGGGATCTCGATAAGTTTATTCTTGCTGACGATTATGTTTTGGTTGCTAATGAACTATCTTCCAGCTGGGAATTATTCACAATTTCCTACGAAGGGAAAATATTGGATACATTACCTAATTTGAATCCCAGGAGTTATCAAAGCTATTCAGGTCGAAGTAAATATTTAAAACGAATAGATGGGAAAATCTACTATATGAATGAATTATCTGATTCGCTCTATCTGATTGATGGTATTCACAAATCAGCAGTCTTCTATTTCAAGGTTGATAACAAGTATGATTTCGACAACCTAATTGGTAACTTATTAAATGTTTCTTATCAGTCGGAGAACAATTTTATGCTTACCCTGTCGAAAATGCATACCGAAAAATCGGGAGAGGCTGTAACAACCAGAATTGAAGCCAGAACTCGTTTCCTGATGGACAACAAAACACAGACTATTGATCACTTATCTGGGTTTTATCATGATTATTTTGAAATGGAAGTAAAGGATTTCCCAATGGGGAGCAAGGGGAATGTCATTCATTTGAAGTATTCGGCCCTGGAATTTAAGGAAATGTTGACCAAAGCTCTGGAAAATATCGATTTAAATATGAATAAAGCTATTAGATTCAGAGAGTTGAATGCAGTGATCTCAGAAGAGGACAATCCGATCTATCTGGTTGGGAAAATAAAAGATTAAATGCGGATGAAGAGTTTGAAAATCAGTCTATTCCTTGCATTATTAATAGTGGCTTGTGATCCATGTGAGCACCATATAATTGATCGTGGTTCTTTATCCGAAGAGCTATTAAATATGATTCCATACGAGCATGGTGAGTATATCAGTTTTCAGCATTCGAATGGGCATGTTATTTCATTTTTTGTGAACCGGGTAACAAAGCAGGAAAGATTCTGTATTGATCATTTATGTTGTGAAGAATTGGTTTTTGAGGTGAATACAGCCACCTTAAGCCCTGACTATCCAATTTTCTCCTTCAAGCTACAGATAAATAATGCTGATACCAGTCATTATCCTATCTCAGTAAGTATAGGGAAATACGGTTGTATGATTCCTGACAAATCTGATTCCTCTGATATTGATATCGCTGATTCAGTGTTGATTAACGGTGACTTATATCTGGATGTATACAAACTGAAATACCAGGAGTCTTATTGGAATAAAGATGATATCCTCAGGGTGGACAGCTTACTGTATAATCGTGAAATAGGGATACTAAAGGTGGTGATGGCAAATGGTGAATATTACTTACGGAATGAATAAACTGATAACTATAGCCGGCCTTTTGCTTGTATTGACAGCTTGTGGGGAAAACCACGGATTGAAGGAGGAAACTTTTCTTTTTGCTGAAGGAAATGCAGACTGGATCATTACGGATTCCACCAGGTATCAGTTTATTATGCAGGATGCCAACGAAATTAGCTATGGGTTTTCACTCAAAGATTCTTCATATTATTTTGGTAAATCCTGGAGTAGTATTCTCGGAATAACCACCCATATCAGTTATAAAGAATATCATTATCAGAATTTCATCTCCAATTATGGACAATCATTTCATTTGTCCTTAACAGCTGGTTTTCCACCTTATGGAGATGATTTATATATTGATCTGGGAGATATTGCCTTTTCTTATGATTTTGTATATGAGACGATATCACGGGTTAATGTTTTTGATCATCACAAATCCTCAATCATGACTGATAAAGGATATGAGCAGGATGAAGAGATTTTTTCCAAAGTTGAGATTCTAAATAATCTAACGATAGGAGATACTGCATATGGTACCGTCCTCCATTTTAAACTCGAAGACTTCACCGAAGAACTATACAAGCACAGTGTAAAGGAAATATTTATAGCCAAGAACTTCGGCCTGGTGAAATATGTTTTGAATAGTGGGCTGGAGGTAGTGAGGCTTTAGTGACTTGGCTTATAACTGTTTCTGTTCAGTCGTGGAAAGCGGCAAGAAGGAATCCAGTAGAGGCTTTGAGATATGAGTAAGGGGATTCTTCTGCTATTATTAATTAGAGTGGTATTCTTCTTTTGCTAAATATTCTATGGACCAGGCCCCCGAAAACCATTAATATAGCTATTGAAATGACAATATTTAAAGTCATTTTAAGTTGTTGTGGGTCAAATAGTAATGTATTGAGGTCGTTCCATGGGATGAGATGCGGTAAGCTCAACCCAAAAAGGGTTCCAATGCCAAATAATATCCAGGATAATTGCTTGTTCCTCTTTATTCCAATTTGAGCCAGATCCTCTTTTGCTATTCGGTTCATGATTTGATCTTCGATGTCAGGATTGCTCATATTCTGAGACGATTGCCCAACAATGTCTTCAAACCAAATATCTTCTTTTGAGCTCATTATAAAATAATTTTTTCATTTTTTAAAACCATAATCATTGCAGCTTTCATGCTTTTCCTCGCTCTATGTAGTGTAACCTTAGCCTTACTTTCCGACCAGGAAGTTATTTCCACGATCTCTTTGATTTAATATTCCATCAAGTAGTGTAATTGAAGCACCAGAGACTCATCAGGATTTAATAATTCCAAAGCTTTCTGAATGCAATATTTTTTCTCTTCTTCAACATGAATGGCCATCATCGAATCTAATTCATCCGTTGATGCTTCAATTTCTATGGCCACATCACTAATCTTCCTTTTGGATCGATACAATTGTTTATATGCACAATTAACCACTATTCGGTAAAGCCAGGAACTGAATTTTGATTTTCGATTAAAAGAAACGAGCGAGTTGTAGGCTTGAATGAAGGCATCCTGAACAGCATCCTCAGCATCTACTTCGTTCTTGACAACTGACAATGCCAGATTGTAAGCAAAATCCTTATAGGTCCTGATAAAGTACCTGAATTCATCCTTTTGCCCGCTTAATACCTTTTGAAGGTAGATTTCATCCATTAGAGTCTTTGCTCTTTTTGGATTTAAGAGATAGATTACCTAATACCATGCCTAATCCGCCAAAAAGGATTGGATAACCGTAGTAATAATATGTTTCATCAAATTTCGTATGAGGTCCAGAAAATTCCATTAAGAAAAGTCCAAAACCTAAGCCCAAAGCAGTGAAGCCGATAATCTTCCATGGAATGTTTTTCCATTTGCTTTCCGGGATAGTTAGATCGGCAGGAGAAGCCCCTTTTTCAATAAACAAAAGTCTTTCTTTGTTTCTTGCATTGTTGGAAAAGAACCAGGCCAGAAAGAGGATAATGATTACAAAGGCGATTGCAGATGCAGTAAGAATTATTAGTTGTATTGAATTCATGATTTGTTTTTCGAATAAGATCCTACAAATTAAGTAAAGGTTACAAATGATAAGAAATAATTTTTCAATTTCATGCATAAATATCCCACGTTCGTTAATTATATTTTGAATACAAATAACTTAGCTTGATTTTTACTTCATGATTTGTTCCAAAAAACATCTACTATGAAAAAATCAACAATTATACTCATCCATTTGCTCGGCTGGATTGCTGTATTTCTATTAATGACATTGAATATATGGCAAGCTTTAGCTTACCCTCCTGCAATAGCGACCATTTCGCTGGTTGGCGCAGTAAAACAATTAATTGCACAGGTGGGTGGCGGAATTTTATATTACTTATTTGTCTTCTATTTATTTTATTTTCTAACACCTAAAATAGTAGCAAAAAAGTATTATGGGTTTAAAATATGAGCTATTCTATTCATATTAATAGTGCCATGGATTTATTATATCTATGGAAAAAATTATGTTGAACTTCCACTTGGTTCCTCCATGATTGTTCAATCATTCTCAATAAATATTTACACTGCGATTTCAGGAACTTTGTGTAGGTTAGCATTCGATTGGATTGATCTGAGAATAAAATCAGAAAGACTCCAAAAGGAGAATTTGCAGAGTGAACTTAAACTATTAAAAAATCAGATTAGTCCGCATTTCTTCTTCAATACACTTAATAATATTGATAGTCTCATAAAGAGTGATACTGAAAAAGCATCTGAAACATTGGTAAAGCTTTCAAGTATCATGAGATATATGATTTACGACACGAAAGTTAGTAAAGTACCACTGATCAATGAAATCAAGAGAGTAGCATCTGGATTCAATCCTAATAATCTAAAACCTAAAATAAAATGCGAGCATTATTATCATTTTTATTAATCGGAATAATATTTCTCCTTATCTCTTGCACGGGATCAAACTCAGTAAAGATTTGCAAGCTTGAAGGGG
>JAUVKA010000270.1 GCA_030592205.1 Bacteroidota bacterium
AATTATAATGACCATTAATGGACAAACTCTCCACAACCACTATCACGGAAATACTCTGAAGTCAGGCGATATGGTGCTCTGCGATTGTGGGGCAGAAACTTCATTGAATTATGCCGGGGATCTTTCCAGCACCTTCCCTGTGGATCCAACTTTCACAGCCAGACAAAAAGAGATCTACGAAATCACTCTGCGTTCACATGAAGCAGCACTTTCCATACTTGCCCCGGGAGTTCCATTCCGTGATGTTCACCTGGCTGCTTGCAAAGAAATTGTGCTTGGGCTTTCAGAATTGGGATTGATGAAAGGAAATCCAGATGATGCTGTTGCAGCCGGTGCTCATGCTATGTTCTTCCCCTGCGGCACAGGACACATGATGGGTATGGATGTTCATGATATGGAGGATCTGGGGGAGGTTTATGTTGGCTACGCAGGCAAACCCAAAAGCACAGTTTTCGGACTGAAATCACTTCGTCTTGCCCGTCCGCTGGAGCCAGGATTTGTTGCAACTATTGAGCCCGGAATATATTTTATTCCTGAATTGATAGATATGTGGAGGTCGGATAATAAATTCACTGAATTTATCTCTTACGACAAGGTAGAGGCCTATAAAAATTTCAGCGGTATTAGAAATGAGGAGGATGTCCTTATCACAGAAAATGGTTACCGTGTTTTAGGTAAAAGAAAGCCCAAAACCATAGAAGAAGTAGAAGCATTAAGAAAATAGCATGAACAGTTTTTTCAGCGCCTGGAATTGGAAGCCCCCTGCCCACTGGTCGATTATTAATACTATTGATCTGCATACAGCCGGTGAGCCATTACGTGTTATTACTGCAGGACTTCCGGGTATTCCCGGGGATAGTATTCTGAAAAAAAGAAGTTATTTCAAGGAGCATTTTGATCATATCAGAACTGGACTGATGTGGGAACCAAGGGGACATGCAGATATGTACGGGGCTATTATTACTCCACCTGTAACAACAGATGGAGATTTTGGTGTTTTCTTCATTCATAATGAAGGATATTCCACTATGTGCGGCCATGCAATAATTGCTTTGATCACACTTGTCCTTGATACAGGCCTGATAAAAGCGATTGATTCCGAGCCAATCATTCGCATCGATGCACCTCCCGGAAGAATAACAGCCCGGGCGATCATGAAAAATGGCAAGGTTGAAAGGGTGTTTTTTGAAAATGTTCCCTCTTTTGTTCTGCATCATCAGCAAGCACTCGAGATTACTGGTATTGGAGAAATAACTATTGATGTAGCATACGGTGGAGCCTTCTATGCCTTTACTGAGGCTGAACCTCTGGGACTGGATCTAAAAAGCAAGCACTACAACAGACTGATTGAAATGGGGCGAAAGATCAAAAAGGCAACGAGAGAACAGTTTGATATCACTCATCCATTTAGCAAAGATCTAAGTTTTCTTTACGGTACTATTTTTACCGGAAAACCTGAAAATCCAAACCACCACAGTCGTAATGTTTGCATATTTGCCAATGGCGAAGTGGATCGTTCTCCCACCGGTACCGGAGTAAGCGCCAGGGCTGCCATCCATCATTTACGGGGAGAATTGCCTGTTGATAAATCCATTCAGATTGAAAGTATTCTTGGAACATGCATGGAGGTTAAAATCAAGAAACTAACCCGGTTTGGTCCATTCGAAGCAGTTATTCCGGAAGTTAGCGGTTCAGCCTCGATTATTGGTAGAAATGAATTCTATTTTGATCCTGCAGATCCACTAAAGAAGGGGTTCATCCTCAGATAATAAATGTTTAGAATGAGTATGAAAAGCAAGAATATTTCAACATCAGTTTTTGTAAATCTTTTGATTTTAGTCCTGATAAACATTTCTACTTATAGCCAGGTAAGAGAAAATATTTCCGGGGCTTATTATGAAGGTGGACGATACCATCAGCAAATGGAAGAACGATCACCCTTTGCAGGTATTGACTGGATATCGATCGGACCTTCCTTCCAGGGAGGACGGGTAGAAACACTTGATTGTCCAATAGATCAACCGGGAGTTATATATGCCGGGTTTGGTGCCGGCAGTCTTTGGCTTACAGTTAACCAGGGGGTTGACTGGAATTGCATTTTTGAGGATGAATTAACTCAAAGCATTGGCGACCTGGCCATTTCGGTATCTAATCCTGATGTTCTTTATCTGGGAACCGGCGAAAGTATGAGAGCTTCACGTGGCTTCTCTCTTCCCGGAACAGGCATTTATAAATCAACCGACGGTGGAAAAACCTGGTATAACAAAGGACTGACTGACAGTCATCATATCGGTCGAGTTGTGGTTGATCCTACTGATCACAACATTGTTTTTGTTGCTGCCATAGGGCATTTCTGGTCGAAAAATAATCAAAGAGGCCTTTTCATGACCATGGACGGTGGACAAAGCTGGAAAAACATTCTATTTATTTCCGATAGTACCGCTGTGGTGGATGTTGCCTGGGATCCTGCCAATCGCATCCTTTACGCTGCCACCTGGGACATGCTGGCCGGGGAAAACTCAGGTATTTATAAGTCGGAAAACCTTGGTTACAAATGGGATCGTATTGATAAAGGGTTCCCTACAGATAAAGGTATTGGCAGAATCGGATTAGCCATCAGTCCTTCCCGGCCTGAAGTTGTATATGCCCTGGTGGATAATCGCAATCAAATTAAAACAGACAGCAATAAGAGCTTGATTGGAGCTGAAGTATATCGTAGCAATGACTATGGAGTAAATTGGAAGAAAACACATACAGAAACCCTATTGAATTACTCAGGATTCGGATGGGCCTTCGGTGATATTCGTATTTCCCCATTTGATTCAAACGACATTTATATTTTAGGGATCTATCTTATGCATTCCTCGAATGGTGGGAAAACCTTCTCACGGATTGGGGGATCGATCCATCATATTAAACCAAACTCAGGACAAAGTTTGCATCTTGACCAGCATGATCTCTATATCGATCCATTGCACCCCAACTACCTCATTCTCGGCAACAACGGCGGAGTGTATCTAAGCTATAACAAAGGTGAGTCATGGACCCACTGTAACACAATTCCAACGGGTGAATTTTATGATATAAGTATTGTCGATGAGGATCCGGTCAGAGTGTATGGAGGAACCCAGGATAATTCAAGCATAATGGGGCTTATTGACCCCGAAGACCCTTATAAAACTGAGAATTCATGGAGATATGTATGGTTAGATCCCTGGTCAGGTGGCGATGGCTTCTCTACTCTTGAATCTCCGAAAAATCCAAATCTCGTATATTATGAATCCCAAAATGGATACCTGAGTCTAAAAAATATGCTCAGTGGCAAGACTAAGCAAATTAAGCCCAAACCCGATGTTGACGAAAATCCTTTGAGAAATAGTTGGTTCACTCCTTTTTTTATTTCTCAGCATGATAATGAAACAATTTATTATGGAGCCAATAAGGTTTATAAGTCGATAGATGACGGCGAATCCTGGATACGTTTAAGTCCGGATCTATGCTATTCTGAAAAGGGTGAACGAAAAAGCCGTTCAATAACAGCCCTTGCTGAATCACCTATAATAGCAGGATTGCTTTTTTCTGGAACCGAGAAAGGGATTGTTTGGGTAAGCCGGAATGATGGTACCAGCTGGATCGAAATTTCGAAAGGAATTCCATCAAAAAAAATTATTAAGCTGATACCCAGTCGACATAAAAGTTCCCGGATATTTCTTGTAGCTAAGGGTATGGATGATGATGATTATAGCCCTTACATTTACATATCGGATAATCTGGGGAAATCCTGGTCCGGCATAGAGACTAATCTCCCTTATGAATCTATAAATTGTATGTTGGAGGATCCGGTTTTGAATGATCTCATCTATATTGGCACTGACCGTGGTGTTTATTGTAGTCCGAACCTTGGATATAACTGGGAATCCGTAAGTAAAACTCTTCCTACAACTAGTGTTCATCAGTTGGAATTCATGAAAAATAACAAATATCTACTGGCAGCAACTCATGGCATGAGCCTTTTCACAGCTTTCACAGAGCCAATAAGAATATACTATGCCAATTCCCTGGGCAAACAGCCTTTTTTCATGGCCAGCATTGATGGGAAAATCCCCCAGCAAAATGATTATAATGGTGATTGGGATCTGACTACTACCCGCGAGCTCCATCTTTCTTATAACTGGCCAAAAAGAGAAGAGATCAAACTTTCCCTTATTGATGAAAAGAAGGATCTGGTATATGTAGAGAATTTATATTCTTCAGAAGGGATTAATCAATGGAGGTGGAATCTCATCATTGAAGAAAAACCAGACAACACAATATACCCGATTCCGGAAATTATTTTTCCGGAACCGGGGTATTATACGATAATTATAGAAGGGCCGTCAGGACAGATCCAGGGCCCTGTAAGAATTTATTGACAGACTTACCTTCGACCGTCGCCACCGCGACCACCTCTATTCTCACGATCTTTAGCCTGTTTCTTCAGATGGGCCTCAAACTTTTTAGCCTGCCCCTTATCTAAAACTTTTTTCAGAGCCTCATCACGTGTTGTATTCATTTTTGTCATTTTCTCACGCATGCCGCTGCGATCTCCGCCGTCCCTCATAGACTCGAACATCTCATTCCTCTTTTTGTCAAAATCCGCATAGATTTTTTCAAACTTTGCAACCTGGTCTTTTTTCAGTCCAAGAGTTTTCTTGAGTTCAGCCCGCTGCTTTTTTGCGAATTCTGCTCTATCACCCTGACTACGTCCCTGTCCCTGACCACGGTCTTGAGCCATCAGAGTTAAAGGGAGAACCAATAGGATTAATAATCCTGCTAATGATAAAATTTGTTTTTTCACTTTATAAATATTTTTAGTTCAGTACTAAGATACAAAATTGGACAAAAGGTTTAAAAAAAATCCCGCAAACGGGATTTTTTTTAGCTGTAATCTTTCAATTTTTCCATCAGTCTTCGCCTGGCAAAAATGATTTTGCTTTTTATTGATCCCAGAGGCTGACTCAGGTGCTCTGCAATCTCCTTGTATTTGTATCCTCTGACATGCATTTCAAATGGGATTCTATAATCATCCGGCAACTCCTGAATAGCTTTTTGAATTTCCAGAGTGTTATACTGTGATTCCGGACTTTGATAGCTTGAACCAACATTCAGGTTCAAGTAATACAAATTATCTGTGCTGTCAATTATAGTACTTACGCGAATAGTACGCCTGTAATTATTTATAAAAGTATTTTTCATAATCGTAAAAACCCAGGCCTTCAAATTCTTATCTCCCTGAAATTTATCACGATTTGATATTGCTTTTAACATGGTTTCCTGAAGCAAATCTTTAGCCGATTCTGAGTTGAGAGTTAAACTTTTAGCAAAATATCCAAGTTTTGTTTCCAGGTTAATTAGTTGGTAATTGAATTCAATTACTGTCATAAGAGTTCAGATTATTGTTAAACTTTTATTTTATTTTCTTAAACAAAGCTAAGAGCAAATCACCGAAAAATCAAACTTTGTTTAAGCGACAAGGCATCTTCGCTAAACAATCTACATCTAATTACAAATAACCATTCAAGTAAAATACTTATAACAAGTTAGTTATATTTATTTTTCTATATTCTGTCTAAATAAAGGTAGGGTTTACCCGAAAGTGATTTCGAAGGACTTATTTTCCAGGCCTGTGTTTATTGCTGGCTGATGATCTCTGAGAAATGAGCAAAACTATTGTAAACATCAATATTAGGAGATGTTGTGAGCCTGGGATAAGGTTTTTCGCCAGAAAAGATAAGATGAATCTTTTGGGAGGGAAAAATATTCCTTAATAGCCTTAAGTAGGTTGATAAATCACTGTCCCCTTGTGGTAACATCATATTAATCAGGATTTCTTGAAATTTTGGCTGGCCGGCCAAACGCTCAAGATGTTCTAGCGGAACTGAAGGACCCA
>JAUVKA010000233.1 GCA_030592205.1 Bacteroidota bacterium
AGCATTATGTAGATCCCTATGATCCAGCCCCGCTTAAGACCTGGTTCTACGATATACCAGCCATTATGGTCCCACTGATGTACAGATATCAAAAAAACAATGGCTTATTTTTCAGGGGTGGTATCAATGTATTCCTCAGTTGGCCAACCTTGCCCTCACCAACCTTAAGTATTGGATACAGATTTTAGAATACTAAAAGCAGTCAGAATTTACTTAAACCCTAAAGTGCTTACTTATGTAGGATATTGGCCAATACTGGCACTATTGTTGAGGTTTTTAAGTACCACCAAAATCTTAAATCATGGACCTCAAGAAATCATACCAGGCAAACCTGGAAAATAGGCGTATCACCAATCTTATCGTTGGAATAATCGTAAGCTTCTCTCTGATCCTCATTAGTTTTGAATGGACAAGCCCAATTGATCAAAATGATGCTTTAGCATTGGCCAATGAAATAGAAATTGATATAGAAGTGATGGAGGCAATCCCCCGTGAAAAGCCCAAGCCGCTACCCAAGGAAGAATTGCCTCTAATCAAACAAGTGATAGATATTGTCCCCGATGATATTGAACTTGAAGATGTGGACTTCAGCACTGAAGTGACCAAGAATACCGTTTACGATTTTGTAATCGTGGATACGGATGAGGGTGAGATCATCAATGATGATCCCATTCCCTTTGCGGCTGTAGAAGATAAGCCTCTATTTAACGAAGGGAATCCAAATGTGGAGTTTGCCAGATTCATAGCTAAGCATTTGAAATACCCCGAAATTGCGGCAGAAAATGGTGTTTATGGTCGCGTAACACTCCAATTTGTGATTGACGAAAATGGCAAATTGGTAGATCCGGTAATCCTCAAGGGAGTACATCCGGCACTGGATGCAGAAGCCTTAAGGGTTGTCCTTTCCTCTCCCCGGTGGACACCCGGTATGCAGAGAAACAGAGCCGTTAAGGTGCGTTATACCTTCCCCATAAACTTTAGACTTCAATAAAAACAAGTCATAAGCGGAGCAGGATAAGCGATCCGACTTTACGTTGCCTGTATCAATTTGGCAGTTGCCGACTGCCAAATCTAAAAAAGGATTCCCACACTAAAAGTAATAGGCATTAGGTCATACCTAACACGAGCCTGATCATACTGAGCATCGTCCGTAAGACCAGCTAAGGTTTTTGGATTGGTAGTGCCAAATCCCCCTTTTACATTGGCAAACAGAACCAATCGTTTGGAAATATCTATATCCACTCCTGCCTGGACATATGCACCGAAGAGCCAGTTACTCACAGGCTCTCCATGCCATTCCTCAGTAGTTATTATATTCCTTTCATGTGTTTCAAGCTCATACCGATAATCAGGCTGAATATATTTGTGGAACATCAGGCCTCCACCGAGATTGGGTTTGACTCTGTGCCTGCCAAAGTTATACTTGGCACCACCATATATCTTCATTGATATTCCCTGCATGTATACATCGTAGTAATACACAGTTGATGGATAGATAGGTGATGTTTCCTCGTAGGTGGTAGTATAATTGCTTTTACCAAAATCAGTCCCCAGCTGAAACGATAAGTGATTACCCAGTCGGCTAGAGCATATATCCAATACCAGACCAAGGACTGGATCATTACTATTATCAAATTCAAAGGATTCAAATGGTTCAGTTTCTCTCACTGAAAGATTGTTGATCGAGAAGCCAATGACGGGGCCTATCCTGAATCTGATCCTGGAGCGCTGCTCATAGGTGATACACAACTGGCCCTTACCCACATAGTCGTTGTATTTACAAGTGATAGATGACAGGGATCGATGATTCAGATTGACATTATCAATAGATGGCTGGATTTCAAAACAATCTGAAAATGTAGCCTTGAGCATCCTAATATAGTTGTTCGAATGAACAGTCGTTTTGCTACCATTAATCATCACTTCCTTTGTCTCATTTGTAAGTGCCACCAAAGCCGAATTCTCTTTTTCTATAAAATAATGCTCAGAATTCTCAGTTCTCAGGTAATAAAGACTGGCAATGCCCTTCACAAGGCATTCAGCAAATACCATATGAATGCTATTAAACTGATTTTGAGATGCATAGTAAGCATGATTTGTTTTTACTCCCTTGAGCTAATATATTTTTTAATCTTTTCGGAATGAAAAGAGAATACTACTCCATGATGGTGTAATATACCTCGAGTTTAGGTCTATAATTCTCGTTTGAGTGATCACTGGATGCAAGGAGTAATATCTTATATGGTGATTCATCTACAAATTTCAGGAGCATCCCATAACTATTTACCGGGTCACTGATATAATCTTGAATTAATGCAGTAATGTCCATTTCTGGAAAATTTTGATACGGCTGGGCTGCACCAGCAATGCTTACCTGGTTGACAGATGTGGGTGTGGGCTGAGTGTTCCAGCTTACTGTTGATTCGTCCCAATCGGATATAATTCGTTGAACGTTAAAACTGGTTTCTCCCACATGTCCATCACCATACGCTGAGGTAACATTAAAAAACAGAGATAAGTATGCTCTGTCAATTCTAGCATCGGGTGGGATGCTCGATAAGTCGAAATCCATAACTACTCTATTCACGGTCAAGTTTCCGTCATGAGTCCATGCATATAGATGAATATCCTCCGAATTCTCATAGTTATTATCCGGCACTATAGACCCAAAAACTGCATCTTTACCGCTGGTACCATCGGGTTGAAAGCTAAACACATAATGCGTCTCCTCGAGAATATCATTGATGTTAATAGTGATTTCAGCTGTAGCCGATAATGAATTTTCATGGTCATCGCTCACAGAGATCGTGACTGTTAGGCTTTGGCTTGATTCATAGTCAAAACCAGCTGAATCAAGAACAGATAGCATCCCGGTGATTGAATCTATGCCGATATATTCACTATCATCTGATTCAAGGATTTGATAAGTCAGAGTTTGATGGGGCTCTTGATCGACAGCTGCCACCAAACCAATTTCCTGCCCATTATTTGGATTCTCATCTATTGTATATGCCTGGGGTGCTATTTCGGGGGCGAATTCATTTACGTCCTCTATGTTAACTCTGACTAAAGCAGAGGATTCCAGAGGTTCCTTTTTATGCTCATCAGATACAGTAACAACAAGTACTACCTGTATAATGCTTTCATAATCCAGGTTCGTCGGATCACCTACTAATAAGGTCCCTCTAGAGGGATCAATTTCCCATATTCCTTCATCATTACCATCAACGATCTCAAAAGCTAAGCTCTGATCCTCATCCTGATCAGATGCCTTAACCATTCCAATTATAGTTCCTGTCGGGCTGTTTTCTTCTATGCTAAATTCTTGATCAACTATTTCAGGAGCGTACTCATTTTTGTTGCATGAGTAGAGTAAGAGAGTAAGAATTAGGGAAATAGCGATAATCTTGAGGGTTTTCATAAGATTCATTTTATTGATTGACTCTATTAGTTGGGATCTATAATTAACGAGAGCAAATTATACATTGTTACGCTTACGCTGCTATTTAAAATAATTTAGGATACTTGATCGCGTATTTCAGAATTGCCAGATGGTTCAGTCAGTGAAATTTTTGTACAGGTGTTGGTAAACAGGCCGGTTCAGGAAAAAATCCCAAACACCCGGCACAATTGTTGTGTGAATCATGGCATGAATTCTCCATTTTCATACACTCCGAACCATGAAACCTTCAACAATATTTTTCACGATATTCCTATGTCTACCCCTCTTCCCCTCGACTATTCTTTCTCAGAATTCAATTCAGTACAGGAAACTCTACCTGCATACCGATAGGGAGCTATACTTCCTCGGTGATACAATCTGGTACAAGGGCTATTACCTGGATGGACAGTCCAATAAGTTTATTAACGGTATCATTAGCATGTATGCCGATCTGATCGACGAACAGGGTAATTCTGTGGTGGATCGGGTTGTGGTCCTGAATAATGGTGCATCTGCAGGAACATTGTATATCCCGGCTGAACTGGAGCCCGGAAACTATATGCTTCGCGCTTTTACGGATTTTCAGAAACAGATTGGCGAGAAAGCCTTCTACTATAAACCGCTTAGAATTTCCAAACTGGAAAGCTTCATCGAAGAGGCAGCGCAGGAAGAGCCAATAATTTCAAATGAGATTTACCTGGATTTCCTGCCTGAGGGAGGAATGTTGCTGGAAGGGCATATGAATACCCTTGCGCTAAAGGCTACCGATGCTCATGGGAAGGGTGTTCCTGTTCAAGGAGAGATTCTTGATAGCAAAGGAGTTACAGTGACCACTTTTGAAACCAGCTTTAAAGGCATGACAAGCTTTGCTTTCTCTCCGGTAAAAAGCGAAAACTATTCGGCAAGAATGCACGCATACCCCGATCTTCACCATAGCTTCAATGACATTGTCAAGGAAGGCATGAAGATAGAATTTGAAAAAGAGGAACGCGATGATCTGCACTTTCGGGTAATAAGCAATGCATCCTCTTTCATTGGACGGACTTACTACTTTGCAATTTCTCACCATGGAGAGGTAATTTTCTATAAAAAATTTGTCCCCAAGAAAGAGACCTTTCCTATCACTGTGAACAAGGATGCCCTGCCTGCCGGGATTAATAGAATGGTCCTTATGGATGAGCAATTACTCCCTCTATCCGAACGGCTCTATTTCTCTAGCAACTATCAGATCAATGAGATTAAGATCAAAGCTGACAAACAAGCCTACGATACCAGAAGCAGGGTCAGCTTAAGACTCTCTGACGGAAAAGAGATGGCTGCCGGTTCATGGTCCAACCTGTCCATGACTGTGGTAGATGATTTTGCAGGCAACAAGGAGGGTCCTTCCGGGAATATACTTTCATGGTTGCTAATCAACTCTGAATTGAAAGGCCTTATAGAATCTCCATTGGATTATTTTTCAGACGACCCGAAGCTGACTTCCGCCTCCAAGCTGGATTTGCTGATGCTTACTCAGGGCTGGAGCAGGTATGTATGGAACAGTCCGGAAAAATTCCTGGCAAGGAAAGCAAAAGATAAAGAAGGATTTGCAGTTTCTGGCGAAGTGCATAAAGTAATTGGAAATAAGCCAGTCACTGAAGGGACCGTCGAGTTGAAGATATATAACAACAACTTCATGCATATGGATGAAGTGGAACTGGGCAATGATGGCCGTTTTGTGTTTAAGGATGTTAGTTTTATGGATAGCGCTTCGGTATTTGTACAGGCGAGG
This sequence comes from Bacteroidota bacterium, assembly GCA_030592205.1. Lineage (GTDB taxonomy): Bacteria > Bacteroidota > Bacteroidia > Bacteroidales > UBA12481 > JAUVKA01. The sequence continues at coordinate 5,214 of JAUVKA010000233.1, forward strand.
AACAAAAGAGATAAGCTGGCCTATGGGGTGAGTCTGAATCCCGTATTTAAAAAGTTTCCTAATGCATCAACAGTTTATTTTCCCATAGAAGGAACTTTTGCTTATAAACAAGCGGAACAATATCAGAGGCAATATGATAAGCTCCAGGCCCTGAAAGAATACACGCTGAAGTCAGGATCGTTCTATCTCGAAGAAGTCACGATTACCGGACATAAAAGGGACCCGGACGACGGACACTTCCGGATTTATCCAAAACCAAGTAATTCCACGGAGATAACTGAGAGGGACGTGACTTACCCAAATATTATTGCTTACATGCAGGGACGTTTTGCAGGAGTGACGGTTGACCAAAATTATAATATTTCAATTCGAGGGCCTTCCTCATTTGGTGCCAGTCCGGCTCTCCTGATATTGGACGGTTTTCCGGTAAGCAAGGATGTGTTCCTGTCCATTCCAATGCATGATATTGACCGGGTGGAAGTACTTAAGAATCCTGGAGAAACAGCAATATTTGGTACCAGGGGAGGGGCCGGAGTAGTATCAGTTTTCACAAAAAAAGGTGGGTTCCTGACTACTCGAATATGTATATTCCCGGCACCATTGCGGAGAAACTAGCGGGTTACGCCTCTAACAGGGAATTTTACTCGCCAGCGTATACCAGGGATAACATTCATTCAGAAAGGCCTGATCACCGCATAGTGCAGTACTGGGATCCCAACATCTTTACTGAGAACAGGAAGGCGTCTGTGAGCTTTTATACCTCAGATGATATCACCAGGTACAAAATTTATGTGGAGGGTATCACCAATGAGGGCAAGATCTGCGTGGGTACAGCAAGTTTTGAGGTGGATAAAGTGAATGAGCAGCAGCTTGTTAAATAGTTGCTTATACTACCCTATTTCTCAGAGATCTTCACAATGCGTTCCTGATAGATTTCTGAGGCACTTGTGATCTCAAGGAGGTAAGGGCCGTCAGCAAAGGTAGACAGATCCAGGGTAAGGGGGTTCTCTGCGTCTGTCGCCATAAAAATCTCCTGTCCCGAAAAGTTGGTAATTCTGAGGGCATCGATAAAGGCTCTATTTGGGAATTGGATGGTTAGTTTGCTGGTGACCGGATTGGGTCCGTACCTATATGGTTCTTCTGTCGGGAACCTCTGAACCACCGTTGCAGTTTTTAGCAGATGATCGTCAGGATCGAAAACAATCCTTTCCACCATGCCCTCCACCGGGACTGTGAATTCATCCACGTTGCTCTGCTGATCAAGACGTACATACTGTCTTTGTCCGTTCGACAGGATGATCTCCAGTTCGAAGGGTACCTGGAACAAGGGAGTCACATTAGCTGCAGTCCCTGTCTGCTCGCTCCTGAGTACCAGGCTGTCGCCTTGTTGTTCCCAGAATAGTTGAAAAATGGG
>JAUVKA010000255.1 GCA_030592205.1 Bacteroidota bacterium
CAGAGAATCAGAGAATCAGAGAATCAGAGAATCAAGTAATAAACAACTTAAATCTATTGATTATATAATTCTTCCTGATTTTTGATTATCATTGCAAGGAGTGACTCCAAAGTATTTGATATTCCAACTAAACCAACTTCTTAATTACCGTTAAATATTTCCATAGACAACAAACTATTTATGTTAGTATTATGTGCATTCTTACAGAAAGATTTACAAGGATAATTCCGGTATTCCTGGTAACTCTGATTGCTCATCTGTTATCGGTGACTACAAGCGGACAAACAAATGGAAACCTAAGAATATATCCGGGTTCAGTATTGATTATTAGTTCAGAAACAACATTGAATGTTCCTGAGACTATTACCATTCATGCTACTTCTGAGAAAACAGCCTCTTTAATTAATAAAGGATCATTAAATGTAGCTGAGGCTAATATTGAAAGTTACCTGTCAAGTGCAGGAGCTGGATTTCGCCTCGTATCATCACCTGTTAGTGATCAGTCAATAAAAACTTTTGTTATTAATAATAGCATTCCTCATAAGAATATTGGCGGCACAGATGTTTATGCAATGCAGTCATATTCTGAAGCAAGCAATGATTGGACATACTTTCCGTATGATGGTACACCTGCTACATCAATGGGCATAGGTACTGGATATTCTTTATTAGGACAAGATGCTTATGTTACCTATTCTGGTTCTAGTTTTAATTCGGGTGATATTAATGTTTTAATTTATGCAAGCACCGGAACGAACTTAGCCTGGAATAGTATTGGAAATCCATATGCTTCTGCAATTGAAGTTACAGGATCGGGAGATGATTTTCTTTCAGTCAACAGCGACCAACTTGATGTAGCCTATGCAGCAATATATTATTGGGATGGTTCTGCCTGGGATACTTACACAGGAGAAAGTGGATCGCAGTTCTTTCAATATGGGCAAGGATTCTTTGTAAAATCAAAAACCGGTGGTGGAACTGTTTCTTTTCTAACTACAATGCAGAGCCATCAACCTACAGTAAGCATTAAATCCCTTGCTGGTGATTTCTATTCGTTTAGTTTACAAGCTAAACTTGGTGAAAAGGAAAAGAACACTTCAGTATATTTCAGGAATGATATGACACTAGGTCTGGATGTAACATTTGATGTTGGCTTGCGGAAGGTGAACCAGGATTTTGAAGTATATTCAAAACTTATTGAAGGTTATCAGGAAGTGGATTTCCAACATCAAGCCCTTCCAGGTGGCTACCGTGAATACCCTGGACCCTTCTATCATATTAAAGAATATGGTTATTGGTGGAGTGCTACCATAGCCATCGATGGCGCCTTGGGCCGGAGTCTGACCTACGCTGACAACAATATTGTTAACTTCGATCACTTTAGTCGTAGAGGGTTCTCAATTCGATGTTTGAAGGATTAAATCGGGGAATAAGGAACGGGAATCTTTCCGAAAATTTTTTCTTTTGCCATCATCCAGGGGCATCCTGATATGCTGACGCTATTAAGGGATACCCCCCCATTGCAGCACTTTTTCAGTGCTCAGTTTTGGAAGCAAGTCAAGCTAAAGACTAATCACAAAACTTGCTGGTGAGTAAGCATTTAAATCAAAAGACAGAGATGTACCCTTTATCGAAATGTCTTTACTGATAGGACGACCACGCAGGTCAACAGCCTGAATAGATTGAAACTTGAACTCTTTAGGTAAAACCACTTCGAGTTTTCCTGATGTGCCGCCCCGTTCCCACACACGTAACAGAACTCCCTCGCCATCTGGATTTGGGCCGAAGGCAGAAAGAGCTACTCCTTTTCGTGAAAGGGAGATTCCCTGCTGAGTGAGTGGCAGTCTCCCATTCTTAACTTTTGAGCAAGCTACCTGCAAAGGTACACGGGTCTCCATTCCTGGAGTATACAATGAGCCCTCATTTGCATATTTGTCAAATGTCCAGATACGAACTTTGGCACTCATGCTTTGTCCATTACCGACCCAGGCGGAAAAGTTGGTGCGCCAGTGATTATTATACAGATTTAGATAGGCATATGGTTTCTTAGCTATACGACGTTTATCAAATTTATATTCTCCAGGCTCTCCTAAACTCAGTAAAGGAGCATCTTGCGAGCAAATACCAACTCCTCCTCCATGAGTACTATCAAATATGGCAACTCCATTATTGACCCACCATAGATGGTAATTTGCATTATCTGTTATCATGTCTTTCGCAGGATCGACAACAGCACCAAGCCGACCTAAACGAAACTCAGGGTTATCGACCTTAAACGGAAGGCAAATCCAGGCTGCTTCCGGCCAGCTATCCGGCTGCTTTTGCCAACTAACTTCCAGATCGGCAGTAGGAGTGATTCCTGAAAGGGTCAGGGTGATTGAAATTTTTTGATCTTGTCCAGCCCCTGAAATTGTTCCTGTCATTATTGCTTTTACATCGATAGCCGATTGTTCTATTTTAAGATTCATATTCTCCGGTAGTGCTGAACTGTAGGCAACATCCTGGGGCATGTCGTAGGCAACAAAGGCAAATTTGTGTGCCTGGTATTGGGGATAGAGAGACTTGTCAATCCAGTTTGAAAGCTGTTTATACCCAAATCTTTCGTAAAAATACTGACCAAAGCCTTGAGGAGCATCGGTATCAACCAGTTCTTTACCGGTTCTTTTGTCGATCAGACTGACTATCCGACCTCTTTTTGCATCAATAGTAGCTTTGAAAAACGGACTTTCAATAGTTCCAGCTTTCTCATTTACACTCATCTCCGGGAGTTCAACTTTTTCCATTGATGCGACATAGGTTCGATAACCCATTGGTGGTATATCTTTTGCTACAAAGCGCGACATAGGGGCCTTGTCTTCAATGGCAGGGTATTCATGAGAAACAACTATTGCTGCACCTCCATCAACAGGTTTGAGCGAGACAAAATCATTTCCGAAAATCAGGCGGGTGTCAAGTACTATTTCACCGTCTCTTTTCCAGGGCAGTGGGTTGTAAACCACTATACGATTTTCGTCTGTTTCTATATTGTCGGCCAGGGATGCCACTGCATTACGATATGGATCTTCTACGAGTCTTTGTGCATTTTTAATATAATCTGTATGATCCTTCCATGAGGATTCCATCAATTTATATTGTGGAGGTAATCCTCTTTCCAACAATTCTTCCCAAGCTTTGCCATACGGAAGTTTTAAATAGTGCTGATTAGCTAGTCCCCAGGTATGTTCACTGTAGAGCAGGCTTTGTTCATAAGCTTCAGCTATTATACTACGTAAATCAGGGCGGTAAATGCCCCAAATAGTTTGCAGCATTGATAACTGATCAAGACCTCCAATGGATGGTCTGATATTTTGGGCTAGTTTGGCTCCTACAGGCCTGCTCATGGTTCCATGAATCCAAACATCACCAATATCGCTGCGAATAACCGGAACGGCGTTCAAATCTTCATTCAATATCAATTCTGCAAAATCATCCATGCTGCCCACTTTGGCATTTATCCCTTTGCTTCTGAAATACTCAAGGTCTTTTGCAACCGTTTCAGGATGTGGAGGCCCCTGATTGTCACCGGTCATACTGATATAGATCCATGTTTTATAGGGCCAATCGGCAGAAGGAAGCCGGTCGCTGCCATACCCATTATTGTAAAGGGTTAGAAGACGTGAGCCATCCGGACCTTCCCACCAGAAAAAGGGAGGTAAGCCAAGCTCTTTGTTCACCACAGGTCCCCCCATGTGATAAAACTTAATACCGGCATGAGTGAAAAGCGTAGGGATAAACCAGGAATGTCCTGGAACATCACTCATTTTTGCACTGATCGACAGAGGCTGTCCAAAATTCCGAGCAAGGGTTGATGAGATATTAAGTCCGCGCACAAGGTCTTCAGGATCTGATGTTTCAGTATGCATGGTAAATGGAAATGCATGAATAGCCAGATTGCCATCAGCTATTGCCTGTTCAATCTTTTTCTTTCGCTCCGGTGCTTGTCCATCCCAAAGGATTTGTTTCATTGGCCAACCAGATAAAGTCCAGACAAATTGTTTGTCTTTAGGTTGACTGCTATTTATATCAATTGCTTCCAGAACACGGTCAGCCATTGAAGTGCGATAATCATGTATAACCTGCTGAATCGTTTCAGAATAACCAATATCAAAATGTGTTTTATAAACGATAATTACATTCTCAACTGCAGTACTTTGAGGAGGTTTTATCTTGGTTTTTAAATTCTCTGTTGCTGGTTTATTCCCGGGTAAAGTTGTTTTTGTTTTGTAATTCTGTGCTTGTGATGACAGAACTATTGTCAAACAAAAAGTTAATAATGAAATAGTTTTAAGTATTTGCTTCATGGTGTAATATCGTTCTTTTTCAATACAATTATAAATCCCTTTCCTCCAGGGATGTTCATTTTATCTAAAGAAACTGGTGCTTGTCCGGATTGAAAATCCTTTATTTCAGGAATAGAAATATAGAATTTAGATTGATCGAATCCTAATTTCTCCCATTCAATCGAAATTGAGACCTCCACATCATAATCTGCCCAATTTGCTACTGAAATGATTGTTTCATCCTTATTTCTAAATATTGAAGCTTTTACATTATCGTTGTTACAGGTAACTGGACAATCCTTTTCCCAATATCCAATCATTACTTTTTCATCAATCTTATATTCATCCCAAAACTTCCAGATTTCAGAAGGTGAGTTACCAGTCCACCCTGCACGATTAGTTATACCGTAAACCATTCCGCGCCAAGGGTTTCCTCCTCCTTGTAGCATTTGGCCGGGCAGACCGAAAGGAATCCCTGATACTTCAATCAGCCAGTGATCAGGTAATCGGTTGTAGTCTCGTCCTTCACCAATCCATACCAAATCAAAATAGGGCAGCAAGTCCATGTACATGTTCAGACAATTTGCAAAGCCGGCCCAGTTGTTAAAATGGTTCCAGCTGTGCAAATCCATTCTCCCCTCAGGACGATATTTGTCAATGATTTTCCTGGCTCTACGTATGGTGAAGCGATCGAGGGCAGAGTCATCGATATAAACTCCGTCGATGCTCATATTCTGAACCATCCAGTCTAATCCGGCGATGTAAAAGTTGTTAAGACGGCTGTCTGGTGTTGTAATTACCGATATGTCGGTCTCCCCTTTGAATTTCCCCTCCTTTACAAGATTATACCATGCTGGAATATATTTCTCCTTCATGTTTTCGATCAGCCATATATTGGGACCGTTGGGGTGTAATGCCTCGGTACGACTATCATTCCCGGGTCCGGGGAAAATCACTTCTCCATTCAGACTGTTAAAAGCCCAGAATTCTGGCAAATTTTTGGTCAGTTCACGAGTGGTATAGTAAAACTTTATCCGCATGTTTTCCTGATGGGCATTTGAAACCAGCTGTTTAAGCTCACTGACATTAGCATCTAAATACGGATAATTAATAAAAGGATAGATGTCTTCGGCATGGTGAATATTAATAATATTTGCTCCTGCATCTTTTGCATTCTCAATTTTCACAGAAGTATTCGTTCCTCCGCCGTGATAATATCTGTCGCCAAATTTATTCTGCCTGTCAATTATTCTGAAAGGAGTGACGAGCAGCTCAAAATCAAAGTTGAGGATATCCCCGGGTATCATCTCCCGTGTTCCGGAATACCCATTGATTATTACCTGACTATTTTTTTGCACGATATCTACACCGCCATTCCCATTATTCTCCCATGATGGAGGCATTTGCAAGGGCCCAAAAGCATAATAGATATTGATCAGCGGACGAACATAGTTCTCGGCTTTCCATTTAACCCGAAGGCCGCCATTCACTGCACCCAGCCAAAGCATGTCCTGATTCTTCGATTGGTCCCATTTCCATCTCCAATCAGGATTGCGAATCCCTCCTTCATGGCCAAGCCCCATCAGGTATTCAGCCTTTTCCTTAACTACTGGGATTTCTAATCTTATATCCTTGAGCTGTGCAGGGCCTTTGGCTTTCAGCTTGAGATGGTAATCAACAAAACCGTCGTACTCCATTTGACCTGTACATTCCAGATCTTACTCAGGAGATGTGTTCTTTCCACTGCAAACTAGCTTTGTTGGTGTTTTTTCAACTAATGTCAGTTTGCCCGGATCCAGGCTGACTATTTCTCCATTCTCTTTCTCAATAATACATCG
>JAUVKA010000107.1 GCA_030592205.1 Bacteroidota bacterium
CTGATTTCGGTAGTGCGAAAAGGAAAATCCGGAGCTGAAGAAATTGCTTCAATGATGGAAAGAGTTAGATCATTACCTCCAGTGTCAATGGGCGGGTCAGATGTGGTCATGATAAATGATTTCTTAAAAGGTAAGTCGGCAGATCTGATTTCGGATCTTCGCTATGATATAAATTTGCCAAAGTCAAATGTTTTTCAGATAATTACACAAAATGGTTCAATCATTACTATTCGCCCTTCCGGAACTGAACCTAAAATTAAGTTCTATTTTTCAGTTCGGGAAAAAGTGAATACTAAACAGGAGTTGGTAGACGCCGGCAAAATACTTGACGAAAGAATTCGCGTAATGGTTAATGAAATAGGTGCAGATTAATTACTTAATAAAGGTTTTAATATGGCTATAAAATCGTTTAGAAAAGAGTTGTGGTTTGAAACACCCACTCGAAGAGGATTTATCAATATCACTTCAGAAGTTCAAAGTTGCGTGGCGGAAAGTGGTATCGTTGAAGGAATGGTACTGGTCAACGCCATGCATATTACGGCATCAGTTTTTATTAACGATGACGAAGGGGGGCTGCATCAGGATTTTGAAAAATGGCTGGAGGGCCTTGCACCGGAGAAACCTTATTCTCAATATAATCACAACGGCTACGAGGATAATGCCGATGCTCACCTTAAGCGTACAATTATGGGTCGTGAGGTAGTTGTTGCAATTTCCAAAGGAAGGCTTGATTTCGGTCCCTGGGAACAAATTTTTTACGGGGAATTTGACGGGAAAAGGAAAAAAAGGGTTCTCGTTAAGATTATTGGGGACTGATGCTATAAGGCGTAAGGCTTATGGCTTGAGGCTTAAGTATAAGGCTAAGTATGTAGCTATAAGGGAACAGGAATCAGGGAACGGTTAACAGGGATGTGGGCAAGAAAGAGATGTAGGGTCAGGGCTTGTCCCTGACCATTTTAGAAAGTCCAGATTAATTTGGGGGGTATCGGGGATACGAAAATCTCTTTGTAACCGAATCACTGAAAAAACTCCTCCTTAAAATTGACCAGAAATAATTTTTCTGTAGCACGGGTCATCGCTGTATATAGCCAACGGTAATAATCCCTGTCCAGACGATCTTCAGTAACATAGCCTTGGTCGACATAAACATGTTTCCACTGTCCCCCCTGAGCCTTATGGCAAGTTACTGCATAGGCAAATTTAACCTGTAAAGCATTAAAAAATGGATCTTCCCGAACTGCGTTAGTTCTATGCTTTTTCCCTTTAACATGCTGATAATCTGCCATAACCTGAAAAAAGAACTCACGCATTACATCACGTGATAATGAAGCACTTTCCACATTTATACTATCAAGAATTATTTTTGCATCAAAGTCCAGATTCTTATAGTCGCTTAAGGATAAATTTACATCCGCGAAACGAAGACCATACAATTCCTGATAAGCAGTTATTCTATTGATTACGGCCACTTCCCCATTAGCAATGAAATCTACCTCCTCTTCATCTTTTAACCAGAAGTAGTTATTCTTTACAATCATGAGCTGATCTCCAACTGATAATTCTTCTTCTTTCCAAAGAATACTATTCCTGACACCCTGATTATAGCGATTAGCTTGTTTATTGGACCTGCATACAATAATAGTTTCATCCATTCCGGGTTTATCATAAGACCTCTCAATTGACTCCACCAAATTCTCTCCAGAAACCCTGATAACATCCTGAAGGGTATCCACTGTTAGCCCCGGATATCCAAGTTCATTCCTTTGCAGTTTCTCCCGAACTAATGTTGCATTGGCAAGAATTCCTGAAGATGAGGCTTGCCGTACCACTTCAGTTAATTCTCCACGTCTGACAGGAAATCCATACCCTGCCATTAGTTTTGGATCCAGTGCTTCACTGGTATCCAGACCAACAGGAGGCAGCTGAGCTATATCGCCAATAAGGATTAACTTACATCCTGTACCACTGTAAACATAAGTTACCATATCATCAAGCAATCTACCACTACCAAAAATTGCCAGATCCAAACTTTGGTTAGAAATCATGGAGGCCTCATCCACAATGAACAAAGTATCCCGATGCATATTCCTATCAAGAGAAAACTCTGCAAAACCATCCTTAACTTTCTTCTGTCTGTATATTTTTTTGTGAATAGTCATGGCAGGATGATTCGAATATGCAGATAATACTTTTGCTGCTCTGCCGGTAGGAGCCATCAGTATTGTCTTGCTTTTATTATCCTTGAGCGTTTTCACCAAAGAAGCGATCAAGCTGGTTTTCCCTGTTCCCGCATATCCCCTGATAACAAAAACCTCATCTTCATTTTGCCTTATCACAAAGTTAGCCAAGCCACTAATCAGTACCTCCTGTCCTACTGTTGGTACATGATTCAGGTTTTCACGTATTATCTGAGTTAGATGGTCTTTTAACATAGGTAAAAAAACATATATCCGCCGCCCCTTATTTTCAAAAACATTTATAAATTTGCAACAAACTTAATCAATTCAACCAGATGAAAGCTGCTAGATATATTATTCAGTTACTCCTTCTTGTAATTATTGTTGCCCTGTCATACTTTATCTATACCGGGGTTATGAAGCCAATTAACTTTGACAAGGAACAAGTTGTCAGGTATGACAAAGTTATCCAGCGCCTGAAGGATATTCGTAGTGCCCAGGTTGCTTACCGCTCAGTATATGGGAAATATTCAGGAAGCTTTGATACCCTTATTACTTTTGTAGAGTTAGATTCATTTCCAGTATTGTATGCTGAGGGTAGTCTGGATGATTCACTTGCTGTATCAAAAAATCTTGTTATCCGGGATACTATATATGTACTTGTGAGGGATTCTATTTTTCCATCTACTTACCCAATAGATTCATTACGCTATGTTCCCTTTGCTCCTTCTGGAACTCAATTTGAAATTGGTGCCGGCACCATTATGACTGCTTCAAAGGTTGAAGTTCATGTTTTTGTGGCTACTGCCTTGAACTTCGATATTCTTAACGGTATGGATCGACAGTTGATAGTAAACCTGAACGACTTAAAAGATTTCCCGGGACTGAAAGTTGGCGACCTTGAGGAAGCTAATAACAATGCAGGAAACTGGGAATAGACAAGTCTAAAAATAAAATTTGGAAGTAGCTCCACCAATTTTGGTGGAGCTATTTTTTTTTGCAATTTTAATCCCTAACCGAACTGGCCATTCCAATGAGAAATATTGCCATCGTTGACGAGACATTTGATATCAATATTACTGAATCATACCACCTTTCGGTACAGCTGAGCTCAGACGGTTTAAGTTTTGCCGTATTGGACACCGTTAGGAAGAAGTATATTGCTTTAAAAAACCTGTTAATTGAGGAATCACATCATTCTGCTTCAGAGGATCAAGTAAGAAGACTATTACAAACAGACAACTACCTGAACAGAAAGTACAAATCTGCAGGTTTGATATTTGCAACCTCAAGTGCAGCACTTATTCCCAATGCACTATATGATCAAGACAGGCAGGAGGAGCTGTATCGTTTTTCCAACCATTTACCCGGGAAACATAATATCGTCAGCCATGAGATTGCTTGTGTTGATGCAAGAGTGATATTTGCTTTACCAAAAGCGATACTGGATGCCCTGGAGAATAGCCCAAATAATTTCCACATCCTTCATCAATCAGGTCCTATGATCGAAAATGCCTTTCTTGAGGCTAAGGGTAAAGCAAGTGAAATACTTGTTTCTGCACAGATATTCCCAAACTTCTTCGACATTACTGTATTCAAAAATGGGAAGATTGAATTGTATAATTCTTTTGACTATAAAACAGATCAGGATTTTATTTTCTACATTCTGTATGTTTATGAGCAATTTGGTCTTAATCCTGATAAAATTAGTTTGTCCTTATCTGGCCAGGTCGAAAAGCATTCTAAGTTGATTACCAGCCTCTTGCAATTTCTGCCCAATATTAATTTTGAGGAATTTAATCGTAATTTCACCTACAGTTATACATTTGGACAATTGAATCAACACCAATTCACAAATCTCATCAATTTATATCGTTGCGTATAATTCACGGAAAATACCGCAGTCGAAGGTTAAACCTTCCAAAAAAGCTAAAAGCCAGACCAACAACAGATCTGGCCAGAGAGAGCTTATTTAATATATTATTGAACCGCTTATACTTCGAAGATATAGATGTACTTGATCTATTTTCCGGAACCGGCAGTATCAGTCTTGAATTTGCATCACTTGGAACAAAAAGCATTACTCTGGTTGAAAAAGACAGGTTTCATATTCAATTCATTAAAAAGAACATTGAATTGCTGGAGATTGAAGGAATTAATGTAATTCAAGGAGATGTTTTCACTTTTCTCAAAAGGACTTCAATGAAATATGATCTGATTTTCGCGGATCCCCCTTATGCTATGCTTAATATTGATAGTCTACCTGATTTAATTACTCCATATCTTAATGATTCTGACTCTTTATTCATACTTGAACACGGCCCATCCCATAACTTCAAGGATCATCCTAAACTGACCGAAGCACGTCAGTATGGCAAGGTCCATTTCAGTTTCTTTGGCTTTTAACTTAATTTAACTTAATAGCCAATTGTTTCAATATCTCAAGAATTACATTTGTTGGTAGCACAAATGCTACTAAATCATTTTCTATGATTATAAAGAATTCAATTTTTGGATTGATCCTATTAATGGGGCTGCCTCTTAGCGCTCAACAGACTAATAAGAACAAAGGCTTATCTACTATTAATGAGAGTATTGTAAAAGCACAATTAGAGTTTCTTGCTTCGGATTGGATGGAAGGACGCGAAACCGGAACTGCAGGTGCATATATGGCTGCAGATTATATTGCCAGTATGTTTAAAGTATACGGCCTGAAGCCTGGAGGTGACATGATACCAGTACAGTATAGACGCGGTATGACCAGGGAAGAATATCAAAGTCTTAAACCCGGCAAGAGTTATTTCCAAAACTTTCAATTAGTAGAATATGGAGCTGGAACTCATCAGGAGTTGTCTGTAATAAGCACGAAAAACGGATCTGTTATTGCATCAAAATTCCATAATCATACAGATTTTTCAGTTCGGCCGGGACAGACTGCTCAATCTGCTAAATCAGAAGTTATTTTTGTTGGATATGGAATTTCAGATCTGGATAATAGTTACGATGATTTCAAAGGGATTGATGTTACAAATAAAGTAATAGTCAGGTTAAAAGGTTTTCCCGGGCACATGGATCCATATTCAGAAGCCTTCAAGAAGTTTAGTAAATTTGGCCCGGACAGATATGGAAGATATCAGGCAAAAAACAAAATCGCCTCAGAAAAGGGTGTTTTGGCCATTATTGAATATGACCCATACAATATGGTCCAAAAAGCCTGGTCAGCAAATGTACCATTCAGATATGAAACCAATGGTTACGAAGGGGATGAACCATTTAGGTCTGGTGGCCGTAAACGCTTATCAATACCAAACTCCAGCTTAGGGAATAATTTACTTATTTTTCAAGTATCAGCAATAGTATTCTATGAGCTAATTGCTGAAATTGATTTCAAGCTTTTAGAATTTGAAAAAGCTAGTCAAAATGGAGAAAAAACATCAATACCCCATGAGCTTCCTGACAAATCTGTCGAATTTAATACAAGCATTGAATCAAGGATAATCCAGGCAAGGAATGTTGTAGGAATCATTGAAGGCAAAAAGAAAGACCAATGCATAGTATTAGGTGCACATTATGATCACCTTGGTATAGTCCGTCAGTATATTTACAATGGGGCTGATGATAATGCCTCAGGCACAGTTGGTATTATGACTATCGCCAAAGCCATGATTGCAACAGGAGAACAGCCAGAGTACACAATGGTTTTCTGTGCCTGGACCGGGGAGGAAAAGGGTTTACTTGGTTCAGCCTATTTTGCTGACAATCCTGTTATTCAGGACATCAAATGTTATATGAATTATGATATGATATCCAGAGTTGCCCTTGATGATCCAGATAAAAACAAGTGCGATTTCACCTTCACCAATACTGTTTCTGTTTTAAAAGAATTAACAGAAAAGCATATTGATGATTATAAGATTAACCTGGACATGAAATACAAGGGCTCAGAAATGCCGGTTGGAGGGAGTGATTTCTCCTCATTTTCCAGAAAAGGAATACCAATTTTCCTGTTGCATGGAAAATTCACTCCTGATTATCATCAGTATACAGATCACTCCGAAAAAGCAGAGCTGCCTTATATGACAGATATTATCAGAGTAGGATTTCTGAATCTTTTTGAATTGGCAAATAATTATAAATGGTAAATACTAATACAGAACTATTATGAAAATCACAAAATTTATTGCGCTATTGCTTGTCGTTGTTCTGGCAAGTTCCTTCAGCCTTAAGGCTCAAGAATCAGCTAAAAAGGCAGGTTATGAAGCAATTACTATGGAAGCCATCCAGGGTCAATTAGAGTTTTTAGCCTCTGATTGGACTGAAGGACGGGAAACTGGCACTAAAGGTGCATATATGGCTGCAGATTACATTGCCAGCATGTTTCAGGTATATGGCTTGCAGCCTGGGGGAGATACACCGCCACCCATACGTCGATTCAGAAGAAATTCCCCACCACCACCTCCTCCGGTTAGGACCTATTTTCAAAACTTTAGCTTATTGGAATATTGGCCTGGGGACATACAAGAGTTTTCCATCAGCAACAAGGTTGGAGAAGGAAACAGTACAAGCCATTTTAATAGCAAAAGCGATTTTTCTATTCAGCCAGGACAAACAGGCTTCTCAGCTGAAAGTGATATCCTTTTTGTAGGTTATGGTATTTCTGATGCTAATGCCGGATATGATGAATTAAAAGGTGTTGACCTGGAAGGTAAAATCATTATTAGGTTGTCAGGTCATCCAGGCCACCTTGACTCTGAATCTGAAGCTAATCGGAAATTTCGTAGTTGGAGATCCAGTAGAATGAGAAGGCAAAATCCGAAGGATGAATCAGCAAAGCAACTGGGAGTATTGGCAGTTATTGAATTTAATCCTCATAGTAGCGTCCAGAGTCAATGGGGAACCAATACACCTTTCCGCTATAATACAGCAACTTATGAAGGAGACACTCCCTTTGGAGGTGGAACAATCAGAAAGAGAATGACAAGACCAGGCAGCAGTTTTGGAAATAGAATGCCAGTAATTAGCATTACTGCAAAAGTTTTTGCTCAACTAATGGATAATTCCGGATTTGATTTAGAGTCTTTTGAGTTAAATGCTAAAACCAGGATGAAATCTAACAAGCCTTCATTGTTAGAAAATAAGACCGTAAAATTCAAAACATCTGTTAACTCTAGAATTATTCAAGTCAGAAATGTCGTTGGTGTGATTGAGGGGGAGGACACTGAAAACATTATTGTAATTGGTGGGCATTATGACCATTTAGGAATCAGGGATGGATGGATTTACAATGGTGCAGATGATAATGCTTCAGGTACCGTGGGAGTAATGACCATTGCCAAAGCGATGATTGCGACAGGTAAGAAGCCGAAGAAAACAATCGTTTTCTGTGCTTGGACCGGAGAAGAAAAAGGGCTTTTGGGATCATCATATTTCGTTGATAATACTTACAATGGAAAAAATGTATAGTGCAAACTGAAATACGACATGAATTCCAGAAATAGCCCCGTTGAGGCTCAGGACAATAAGGTAAGCATGACCTTCACCAGCACCGTCCCAATGTTCCAGGAATTAACAGAAAAACACACTAAATACTATGATCTTGGAATAGAGTTTTCATTCCGGGGAAGCGAGAGACCAGGCGGAGGAAGTGACCATGCTCCTTTTGCCCGAGCCGGGATCCCGGTATTTTATTTCATGGCCGGATTCCCACCGGAATATCATCAGCCAGGTGATCATACTTCGCTAGTAAAATGGGATAAAATGCTAAGAATTATCCAGGTTGGTTATCTGGATATTTTTGAATTAGCCAATATGGACTGGTAATAGTAGAGACAGATGATCATCTGTCTCTACATGATCATCTGTCTCTACTTATTTTCATCCACCCGGGGTCATCAGAACTCCCACGGTTGAAACAAATTGACTATACCTTCCTATTTCGAGTCTTCCCTCGGCAAATACAACAAAAGTATCTGTTAACCTATACTGTCCACCTGCACCACCAACACCATTCACACCAAACCTATGGTCTAATCGATTATTACCATAGCTATCAAAATCCAAATAACTTTTAAGAGCTACACCGGCCAGGGGATAAATTGAGATTTCTTCTGTTATATCAAAATTATAATGAAGATGTAGAGAAACTGAATTCAGGAAAGTTCCTGTGCTAATTCTTGGAATACTAATATCAATTTTAGGCACAGCTACCAAAGCATCTGCAATATCAAATTCAGCTCTAAGATTTAATCCGGGGTTATTCAACCACGTTCCATAAAAGATTCCCGCTCCATATTTTAACTGAGCATTTGCTGATTGTTTAACAGAAAATGAAAGAGCAATAAAAATTACCAGGAGTATTATAGTTTTCTTAAGCATAATATGAAGGTTTAAGTTTTTTTTTATGATTATTACCAAAATATTACCAAAAGTAATCTTTTTAAGGCATAGTTTGTAAAGCTTCCAGACTCTAAATAATGAATATGAATCCAAGCCCTGCCGGGATTAATTCATATCTTAGTGCAAACCCTTCGTAATTATAGACTTAAGTTCTGTGAAAATGATTATAAAAAAATATTCAATTCCCTTTGTTCTTGGCATGGTGTTCCTGATCCAATCCTGTTCGAAACTGATCTATCCCATATATCCCATTCCGGATTACACCGGTTCCCTTGTCTGGGAAGAAGTTAAGCATGAATCTGAATGGCCTGGAAGATGGGATCATGCCGCAGTTAGCTATCAAAATAAACTGTGGATCATGGGAGGATATAATCCTGGTAATACCAAGAGTGACAGTTACCTGGAGGATGTTTGGAATTCTGTAGAAGGTGAAAACTGGCACCTTCTTACTGAATCAGCTCCATGGAAAGGACGCCGGGGCCATGCCGCAGTGGTTTTTGATGATGGTAGTGGTGAATCAATTTACCTCCTTGGGGGATTTTCTGTTGATGAAGAAACGGGATACCGGCAGTATATTAATGATGTTTGGAAAACCTCTGACGGTATAATATGGAAAAAAATTAAACCCAATACCACTCCCGAATTCGATTCCAAAAGCGACTGGTCTCCCCGGTTTAATCACAGATGCGAGGTTCTGTATCAGGAGGGGGAAAGCTATATCTATCTGATTGCCGGAGCATCAATAGAGCAAGGTACCCCAGCCTACCTGGGAATGACTTATTTTAATGATGTGTGGAGATCTGACAACGGAATAGATTGGGAAAAACTGGACACTCAAGACTTTGGGATTCGTGCTGAACATTCTACCACGGTCGATATGTTAAATGGAAAAATTTACATGCAGGGCGGAACTTATGGGAGCTGGGATGCTAACGAAACACACCTGGATAAACCTGTTTACCAGTGGCAGGAATTGTGGAGCAGCATGGATGGGACTCATTGGGAAGCTGAAAACGATGATGGGGAATTCCCACAATCTTACCTATACAGAACCCAGCATCAAATAGTTCATTATGAAGGCTATATATGGGGTTTCCCTGGTAAAAACAGCTCATCAGTCCATTATTCTAAAAACCCGGACACTTATGCTATTTGGAAGGTTGACAACAAAGGGAATTGGACAGTTGACTCCAAGGGTCCTCCATTTATGCCTTTATATGGGTATGCCCTGGTTCGTCATGATAATAGAATATTTATGCTTGGAGGTCATACCACAGATCGAGGACCAAGCAATGAAGTTTGGTTCGGAAAGTTCTAAAAACCAGCAACAATGAAAACAATAACAGTATCAATAATCCTGATTCTACTCTCCTTAAGTCAAATCCTTAATGCGCAGGACAGGGAAGATTTCTCCTGTTTTCAAATTGATCGATGGGATATCCAAATAGTTAGTCAGGATAACTTTTACCCTACTTATTTAGCTGATCCCTTGGCTGTCAGATTTGATCTATCGAGTCAGAAAATCCTGTACAGCAATATCGACAGCCAGGATAAAGTTAACCAGGGAGGAAGTTACCTTAACAAACTTTCGATCAAGCCC
>JAUVKA010000294.1 GCA_030592205.1 Bacteroidota bacterium
ATTAGCGTGAACTAAATTTTGAGGTATGATTAGAAATCTTATTATCAAGGTATTGCTTGTGTTTGGCGGAGCTGTTTTGCTGTGTGGGTGCAGCAATAATGATGAAAATCCAAACATATTACTATTTCTTACTGATGATCTGGGTTATGGAGATCTTGGCTGTTATGGAAATAAAATTATCCAATCTCCGAATATTGATAAGCTGGCTTCTGAAGGAGTTCGTTTCACCGATTTTCATGCTGCTGGCACAGTATGTTCACCCTCAAGAGCTGCTCTGCTAACTGGTCGACATCCATATCGCCTTGGGTTTTACTACATTCTGGGAGGGGGTGCTCATTTAAGAGAAAGCGAGATTACCCTGCCTACTCTATTGCAGGATGAGGGATACAATACTTTTTTTGCAGGTAAATGGCATCTAACTCAATTCGACCGCCCCAAGGCAAATCAGCCTGATCCTAAAGACCATGGATTTGATTATTGGTTTGCTACAGCTGTTAATGCTTTTGACGGACCTGAAAGTCCAGGTAAATTTTTCCGGAATGGGGAGGCAGTAGGAGAATTGAATGATTGGTACTGCAATCTGATAGTTGATGAGGCTATTGGGTGGATGGAGGCAAGGGAGAATAAAGAAGCACCATTCTTTATGGAGATATGTACTCATGGACCACACACACCAATCAATCCCCCTGATAGTTATGCAGATGCATATGATAATGATGAAGTTGAACGATTAGAGAATAATGTTGGATATGGATATGTTCCAAGGCGGGATGATAAGAATATCGAGCCAAATAAGAAGTATTATTATGGAACTGTTACGCAGATTGATGATGCATTTGGTCGATTGATGGAGGCTTTGGACCGCCAGGGCTTGAAAGACAATACAATGGTGATTTTTACCAGTGATAATGGTCCTGAATATCCGGTCAATTTTATGGAATCAAAGGGAGAGTGGGACGATGACATTCGGGATAAATGTTTTGGGTCTCCGGGGCCTCTACGGGGAATGAAACGATTTACTTATGAAGGCGGACACAGGGTTCCTGGCATCATTAGATGGCCCGGTCATGCAAGTTCAGGCAAAGTTAGTAATGTACTGATCAATGGTACAGATCTTTTACCAACTATCTGTGAATTAGTGGATATCCCTATTCCGACTGATCGAGTGATCGATGGTGAGAATATGCTGCCTGCTTTCTTGGGGGAATCACAGGATCGCGAACAGCCTGTTGTCTGGAGTGCGCCGGTTCATGAATATGAGTTTGTCCCGCCAATGACATTAAGGGATGGTGATTATCTTTTGGTTGGATTTTTTAATGATAAGAAGCCGGACCAATTATGGATGGACTGGATAAAAACTGCTCAAGCGGAAAACTATGCTCTTTATGATCTTAGCAAGGACATCGGACAGCAAAATGATTTGGCGGACAGTATGCCTGAAAAGGTCAAAGAGTTATCTGAAAAGATGATTGCCATTTGGAAAGATCTGCAAAATGATTCTCCTGTTTGGCCAAATTGGAAAGCGAAATAAGGAAATTGTAAATTATAAATTGTTAATTATGAATTATATACGTCTGTTTGCCATCGTTGTGTTTTTGCTTATAAATGGCTTGGCCAAAGCACAGGATGAGGAAATTTCACGAAAAATAGATCAAAAAACTTTTGATACATCAACTTTGTTGTGGTATGATGCCCCGGCTAAGGCTTGGGAAGAAGCTTTACCTGTGGGGAATGGTCGGTTAGGAGCCATGGTATTTGGAAAAAGCGGGGAGGAAAGAATTCAGCTTAATGAAGAGACTTACTGGTCGGGAGGCCCTTATTCCACGGTTGTTAAGGGTGGGGCAAAGGATTTACCGGAGATCCAAAGATTGATTTTTGAGGGTAAACCACTCGAAGCTCACAAGCTTTTCGGTCGTAGCTTGATGGGATATCCCGTGGAGCAGATGAAATATCAATCCATTGCCAATCTGCACTTGTTCTTTGAGAATGAGGATGAGGTGAAGAACTACAAACGATGGTTAGACCTTGAAACTGCAACTAGTGGTGTGGAATACACGGCTCATGGGGTAAGCTATCGTCGTGAGGTACTTTCATCTGCCGCTGATCAGGTGATCGTTGTTAGACTAACAGCTAGTGAATCCGGACAAATATCTTTCCGGGCCGAGTTGCGCGGTGTAAGAAATATGGCCCATTCTAATTATGGAACTGATTATTCCCGTGTGGATGGAGTAGGGAATGACGGACTGATGATCAATGGACGATCAGCTGATTATCTGGGTATTAAGAGTCAGCTTAATTACCGGGCCCAGCTCAAAGCTGTTCCTGAAGGTGGTAATATGAAAGTTATTGGAGCCGAGCTTATTATTGATGGTGCTGATGCAGTTACATTATATTTTGCAGCTGCGACAAACTTTGTGAATTACAAAGATGTTAGTGCCGATCAGGTGGCTCGGGTTGATAAGTATTTCGCAAATATTGTAGGGAAAAGCTATACTGATATTAGAGAAGCTTCAATTAAGGATTATCAATCTTTTTATCAGAGGGCTTCTTTAAAACTTACCAGTACTGCTAACTCTGTATTGCCAACTGATAAGCGTATGGACAATTATGAGACAACTGATGACCCGAACCTTGCTGCTCTTGCATACAACTTTGGGCGTTATCTGTTGATTTCATCATCTCGTCCCGGTACTCAGCCTGCTAACTTGCAGGGAATCTGGAATGAGGATCAGAATCCAAGCTGGGATTCGAAATACACTACAAATATTAATACTGAGATGAACTATTGGCCGGGAGAAACCGGTAATCTTTCGGATTGTGTTGAACCCTTAATCACTATGGTGAAAGAACTAACTGATCAGGGCAGTCAGGTTGCAAAAGAACACTATGGTGCAGATGGTTGGGTTTTTCATCAGAATACAGACTTATGGCGTGTGGCAGCCCCAATGGACGGTCCCACCTGGGGAACGTTTACAGTAGGTGGTGCCTGGCTGGTCACTCATTTATGGGAGCATTATTTATATACTCTGGATGAGGATTATCTCAAGAATATTTACCCTGTTATCAAGGGCTCTGTTGATTTCTTTATGGATTTCTTAATTGAACATCCAAATGGTAAATGGCTGGTTACCAATCCTTCCAATTCCCCTGAGAATCCCCCGCAGGCTCCTGGTTACAAATATTTTTTCGATGAAGTTACAGGAATGTACTATTTCACAACCATAACTTATGGTTCTAGTA
This sequence comes from Bacteroidota bacterium, assembly GCA_030592205.1. Taxonomy (GTDB): domain Bacteria; phylum Bacteroidota; class Bacteroidia; order Bacteroidales; family UBA12481; genus JAUVKA01. The sequence goes on from JAUVKA010000294.1 coordinate 3,241, forward strand.
TGGATATGCAGATACTGACAGATCTCTTTGCTTATTATGCAGAAGCCGCGAAAATTCTGGGAAAAGATAGTGATTATTCACAGGAAGTTCTGGCAGCCCGTGAACGATTGGTCCCTCCTCAGATTGGCAAAGATGGCACCTTGCAGGAGTGGTCGGAAGACTACGCTCAATTGGAAAAGAGCCACAGGCATTTCTCTCATATGTATGGACTTTATCCGGGTAATGTGATATCAGTTAAGAGTACACCCGAACTAATTGATGGCTGCAAGGCTGTGCTGGAGCAGAGAGGCGACGGAGGGACAGGATTCTCAAGAGGATGGAAAATGGCTCTATGGGCAAGATTATATGATGGTGAAAGATCTCATAAGGTATTCAAAGGCTATATCAAAGAACAAGCATATCCACAGCTCTTTGCCAAATGCTACACACCTTTGCAAGTTGATGGAACTTTTGGCGTTACTGCTGGAATCACCGAAATGATTATGCAATCACATGAGGGTGTGATTGATCTTTTGCCAGCCCTGCCCAAGGCTTGGAACACCGGACATTTCGATGGTTTATGTACCAGAGGAGCCTTTGTCTTGGATTTGGCCTGGGAAGATGGTCGAATTAGCAAGCTGGAAGTGTTATCTAAGAAAGGACAAACCTGTCGGATAAATCCCAAAACTAAGGTTAAAGTGACGAGTAATGGGAAGAGGGTGAAAACGAAAATCCAGGATGATGGAACTGTAATTTTTGATACCAAACCAGGTGCCAGGTATATTTTGGTAAAACAATAGTAGGGATCGGGCTTGTCCCGATCCTCAAAGGCGAAGCTAAAACCTATTATGACGTAAGTCTATGAAATTTAGCCAATGAGGCAATTAGACAATTAGGGCTCAAGGCTCAAGGCTCATGGCTCAAGTAAGTGTAAAGTGAAAAGGTTGTAAGGTTTTCTAGTCTTCAGGGATCATTGCCTTAAGCTTTTGCAGGATTTTCAGAAGTAGCTGCTGGTTATCACTATTCTGTTCTGTACTACAGGCGGCTTCAATATCCGGAATAGCCCGGGTATATTCAGTTTCATAAAGATATTGAGCTGCCTGATATCTAACCTCCCAGGATTTATGCCGTAGTAAGCCAATAGACCAACGGATTGATGGTCTGGAGCGAATACTGTGCAAGTTTTGGAGTGATTTCAGTACTATTGAATCCTTCTCACTAAAGAGGTTCCAGAAATTTTCTTTTTCAAAACTTATTGTCTCGGGATAATACAAAATCTCCTTCTTATTGATCCCTGGTCTGATGAGCTGATCTGAATAAGAGATCAAGGGCATTCCAGCTGTCCATCTTGCCATTCTGGGAACGAGCCAACGCATACCGGCTGTTGCCTCCGGATGTCCCACATTGATAAAAAACCTCCCCTTACCATAAGATCCATTCATTAGCATGGGCTTCCCGGGAGTTACTCTATGAGGATAACCATCACGCGTAACTATATCAGTTTGGATAGTTCCCAGGATGGAGAGCTTATGACCTTCTGTCTCAAACATGGGGCCATCATAGTATTGAAGAAAAAGAGAATCATAATTCGCTAATTCAGGGAAGATTTCTTTTCCCTGGTCATTCAGACTGAAGGAAACCAAACCTCTTCCGCGGTCGTAAAACTCCCTGATATCCGGGGCAGTTGTAATTTGTAAACTGTGATAGTCGGGTGTGGTAGAGAATAAATATCCTCCTGCGCAGATACCAACCAGGCCCTTTCCATCTTTGAAAGCAAAATCCCTGACCTTATCAGCTGCAATCTGGCCCAGGTTATTGTATTCTTTACTACCGCTGCCGCCTGGAAAGATAAGTACATCCAACTGTTTCAAAGCACCATTCATTATGTCGGCACCGGATATTTCCCGTGCAGTGATTCCAGAATCAATTCTTAGGGCTTCTATTGTTTCTATTACGCAAACAGGACTGGCACCTTCGCCATTGAATACACCAACGTGAATTGAATTGTTATCAGGAACAGTAGTGTCCGGATTACAAGAAAAAAGCAGAGATCCAACTAGTATGATGATAAAAATCAGAATAGTATTTTTTGAAATATCTATATACATGGCCAGGATTTATTGCAGGTTAATCTGAAAATATTGTGAATAAAACTTCGGTATTTTCTTATCGAGAGTGCCATAGAAATTCTGCATTTCTTTATAATCAATCCCATCTGCTCTCCAATTATTTA
>JAUVKA010000218.1 GCA_030592205.1 Bacteroidota bacterium
ACAATATGAAGCTTTGAAGGCTGTTAACAAAGAGCTTGTTGGACTGTATTGGGATATTGGAAGGATGATTTCTGAGAAGCAGATGGAGTTAGGATGGGGGAAGGCAGTGGTTGAGAACATGGCAAAAGATTTGCAAGCAGAGTTCTTGGATTTGAAGGGGTTTTCTGTAAGTAACTTGTGGATGATGGTAAAGTTTTATACAGAGTATCAAGGTGATACAATTCTCCAGACAGCGTCTGGAGAAATTGGGTTCTCACATAACATAATGATCTTGACGAGGTGTAAAAATCGATTGCAAAGATTATTTTATTTGCAATCAGTGAAAAAGTTTGGCTGGTCATATCGAGTTTTAGATCACCAAATTGAAAACAAAACCTATGAGAAGTATCTTCTTAAGCAAACCAATTTTGATGAATTACCTGCTGAACAATTTGCTCATCAGAAGTCATTAGCAATCAAAGATCATTACACCTTCGATTTTCTTGGTTTATCTGAGAAACACAATGAAAGAGAACTTGAAAAAGGTCTGATCCGAAATATGCAAAGTTTCCTCCTTGAACTAGGTGGTGATTTCACCTTTGTAGGTAATCAATTTAGAATAACATTAGGGAAAGAAGAATTCTATATAGATCTGTTATTGTATCATAGGGGCCTTCAGCGTTTGGTTGCTATTGATCTGAAGACCGGCAAATTCAAACCGGAATACAAGGGTAAGATGGAGTTTTATCTTAATGTGTTAAATGATCTTCACAAAAAGCCTAATGAAAATGAGGCGATTGGAATTATTATCTGCAAAGAGAAAAATCGAATTATTGTTGAATACTCTCTAAAAAAGTCACCAAATTCAATAGGAATTGCTAGTTACAGCACAGGGCCGGAGTTGCCAGAGTATTATGAGAATGCTTTGCCTTCGGTTGAGCAGATTGAGAGGGGTCTGGGGAAGTGGGTGTGAGCTTGGGCGTTACAACACCCAATAGATCAGCATAATAAAAAAGTCCAACAGTTTGTTGGACTTTTTGGAGCTTGTCACAAAATGTGATATGCTGAAGTTTTGTAAACCTGCCAGGTTTTTGCAAACCTGACAGGTCGATACCACCGCGAAAAATTATTTGAAGTCGGGGTATTTCATAACATAAAAGCCATCCTCAGCCCCAAAAAATATTTTGCCATTGTGTAGTGTTGAAATACTATTTGGCCCAACTGGTAAATTAATTTGATGGGTAATTTCCAATGTATTTAAATCAATGACAATTATCCTATCACCAGGTACTTGGTATCTTGCAGATGGAATTAAGAGCTTGTCATTAATTATTCTAATATCCTTATAATTAGTTTGTCCATCCCCCAGGTAAATAGTTTTAAGGAGTTCTCCTGATGTTGAAATTATGTAGCAGTCGCATGGTCGAAAATCATGATTGCTCTCATAACAAATTATCAAGTCTTTGTACACTTCAATATCACTATTAATAGTTTTATCTAAGAATAATTTCCAAACAAGCTGACCAGTATTAATGTCGATCGCGCAAAAATATTTGTCTACACTATTATTAAAATAGACTATCCCATTATTAATTGTTGGCTTATTAATTGTTGTTGCACCTGTTGATGAAAATCTCCATAATTCTTCTCCAGTTATTGCATTTAAACCATAAAAGATTGGAGTTTCTTTATTTGAATCATCGCGTCCAAATTTCATTAGGCCAAAAACAAGAATGTCTCCTTCTACTATCGGTTCTGTGACCATATTGTTTGATTTTGGTTTGAAGTTCCATAACTCTTGACCAGTATTTATGTCTAATCCCGATATGGAGCGACGACTCTTATTTCCAAAAAGTTTTCCATCATGAACATGTACTTCAATGATTCCCGGCAAATCGTATGCCCATATGGTTTCCCCGGTTTCTGCGCTAATAGAAATTACTTGTTTAGCGGTACTGAAGTAGAGCTTGTTGTCATACTTAGATATCGAGTTATTTGAAACTGGATTGGCTGATTCCCATGAAATAGAATTGTCCTCCTTATTATAGGCAATAAGGAGGCGTTTCTTAGTGTCATATGTAACTATTAAATCCTTGGTTTCTTCCATAACCCACATTCCTCGATCTCCTTCTGGGTCATATAATTTCTTTATCTGAGGATGCAGCTGTTCGATATTCTCAGAAGTTGGAATTCCAGCTTCAGATGACACAGATTCCTTTACAAAGATTAGATAATCAGGATCTTTATCTTGATCAGGCCTGTTTTTAACGCATCTCACAGAATGTCCAAAATTTCTAGCACTAATCGATTTTGTGGCCTTTTCATCCAGAGAATTAAGATGATTTAGATTAGAAAAGCTCCTTAAAAATGATAGGTTATCTGGACAATCCTCATACGCATCCTGGTGAACAGAAGCTGTCCAGAGTGTCGCATTAAGACCAATATCCTTGAAACTAAAACCCTTGGCGGCATCACGTTCACGTTTACCACCCGGAATAACAGAAAACCCTAGACTATCAGTTCCATTTCCTCCACTAAGCCAACCTTTAGTTGATTTAAAAATTGTACCTGTATTTTCTTTACCTGATTCCATTCTGTAGCTAAATGAATATGGTTCAACATTTGCTACCTCAGCTTTAGAATAACCAGCTGCAACTTCAAGATGCATAAACTCCTGATCTGTTGGTATATGCCATCCCGGAGGACAAATGCCCTGATGATTTTCAGGATCACTACCCCATTCTTTTTCCAGATATTTTTGGTCAATATCCATAGCTGTTGTCCAATCGTACAAACAGCCATACTTCTGATAGTTTTCAGTGGCTTTGGCTTCGGCAACATCGTGACCATCAAAATCATATACCCAGATGCCATATTCTTGCTTCTTGGGAGGATTAACATGTGGCATATAGGCCAAATTCTCGGCCATCCAGGTCTGATTACCGATTTTCACGTATTTGTATTTGTGTCCATCGCGGGGATCGATGAAGGTGTTGGCATCGCGGAGCTTTGAAATACGGTTCCGGGCAAGATTGGCATATTCGCCGGCTTCGGGATAGTTCTCGATCAGGCGGACGTAATAGCTTTCCGCCTTCGAATGGACGGGGACGAGCCCCGTCCTTACCTTGTTATTACCAGCCTTTTTCTCGGTAATGAGGCCGAGATGATATAGGGCCTGGGCACATTCAATGCGCTTATCGGTGCAATCCGCCAGAATCTTGTTGAGTAGGGTTTCGGCTTTGTCCAAATCGCCTGTGATTTCTTCGTTATAAATTGCTTCGTAAAGAAGATCGGAGGCTTCTTTTTCCTGACTGTAAAGAGGTGCGGCCAGTAAGAAAAGAGCGAGGATAGAGAGTAGTTGAAGTTTTTTCATGGCTTGATAGGTTTTTGGAATAAAAGTAGGATGGCCAACTCGCTTAGGTTTGAGGATTCTGTTTAATAGTGTGTGGATATTGTGAGATTTAGTCGACAATCAGTTTATATCCTAATCCCCTGATATTGATGATCATTTTCGGGTTTTTAGCATCATCACCAAGCTTGCGGCGAAGGTTAACTACGTGAGTGTCAACTGATCGCTGAGTCACTACCACATCTTCCCCCCAAACAGCATCAAGAATCTCATCACGTTTAACAACTTCCCCCGGATGTTGCAAGAGCACTCGCATCATGTCGAATTCAATGGAAGTGAGCGATAGTGTCCGTCCCCGGAATTTGCACTCATGTTTCCTGATATTGAGTTTTAAAGATCCTGATTCAAGTGTCTCCATCTGCTCATTTCCCATATCTCCTCCAGCTCGCCGGAGCTGAGCTTTAACCCTGGCCCTTAATTCATGCGGACTAAAGGGCTTGGTGACATAATCATCAGCACCAAGTTCAAGTCCGATTACAATATCAAAATCCTGAGATTTTGCCGTGAGCATAATAATTGGGACACCAATATTTTTACGGCGTAGTTCTTTGCAAACCTCAAGTCCATCCATTTCCGGCAACATCAAATCGAGAATAATAATATCAGGATGACCATTTAGAGCTTTGGATAATCCTATCTTACCCGTAACAGCAGATTCAACCTCATAGCCTTCATATTTGAAATCATCTTCCAAACCCGAACGGATGGTGGGATCATCCTCTATGATCAAGATCTTTTTCATCCTTACACTATTGTTTTAATGGTAAATGTATCCAAAAAGTACTCCCTTTGCCGGGCTCACTCTCCACTCTTATTTGTCCGGAATGAGCCTCCACAATTCTTTTCACCAGAGTCAGGCCGATTCCCGATCCTTTGATTCCTTGTATTCGTCCCTCTTCTGCCCGGTAGAATCGTTCAAAGATCCTTTGTTGGTCTTTTTTATTTATGCCTAAACCCCGGTCTTTAACGTAAATAATGACGGGTGATAAATGACGAGTGACTGGTGACTGATGACTGGTGACCGGTGAAAAAGTTAGACCAATTTCAATATTGTGTGAATCGGCCGAAAACTTAACCGCATTATCCAGAAGGTTGTAAAGGACCTGCGTAATTGCTTCACGGTCAATTTTGATTTTAGGAATTCCTTCATCTGCTATTAATTCAATCCTGATTTTGGAGCTGATTTGTCGTTGATTAAATGAATTGACTAATTTCTGAACGTAGGGAACCATGTTTGTTTCTTCAAACTGATATTTCTTTCTCTCATCCTCAATTCGTGAGAAATCGAGAATATTCTCGATCAGGTGGCTAAGCTGTTCGCTCTGATCAAGAATGGTGGAGTAGTATTCTGGTTTCTGGGGGCTGTTTACTCGCTTTTGGCTTAGCAATTCAGCTCTTTGCCGGATCGATGTTAAAGGACTTTTTAATTCATGCGATACATTGGAAATGAATTCTGATTTAAGTCTGTTTAGTCTGATTTCCTGGTTTAGTGTATGCAGAGTGAAAAGGAGCCCGAAGATCATCATTAAGGTGATGAACACGAATACCAGAAGAAATACTCCTTTTTCAGGAGCAAGCAGACTGGCAAGTACGCCGGGCTGATTTTCATACAAAGATAAGGTCCAACCAGGATAGCCATCAGGAAAGGAGTAATCCAGATAATCTCTTGCTTCCTCAGAAGTTTGAAAAATGATTTCATCCTCGCCGTTTTGAATTTTCCAGTTTAGCATTTCTTCCGGATCAGCTTTGCTTAACAGTTCTATGGCAAGTGAAATAAATCGGGTATTAAGATCCAGAATGAGAAGCCTTTGACCGGGGCTTTCTGAATCCGGACTATCTGCTGATAAGGCAATAAGATCATTATAATATATGGGTCGGAGGAAGAGTCCGGTTCCTAAAGGGATGATATGCATATTACGGTTTGAGAAGATCAGATCCGGATTGGCCAATAATTTGCCAATCTCCTCTGTTTGTAAGGCTGCTTCATTAAATTGAGCAAGTTGTGATTGGGCAAGACTATCATCAGCCTTGAGCAATTCTTTTATACTGCGATACATGAAATTGAAATGATTGGCTCCATACGCCAATTGTGGATTTAAAAGGCTTGTCAGGATCTCACCAAGCACATTATTTTGCTCTTCCGTTTTTCCTGATTCCTGATGCATTCTGGCCAGTTCCAGCAGGGCCATTGATTGAGCCGGAATGTTATTGCCCACATAAGAATCGGAATATTCATCCAGGATGATTCGATAAATTGCTTCTGCTTCTGAATCCCTGTCCAGCTTACGCAGAATTCGAGCTTGTCCAATAAGGGATTTTAGTTTGATGTCATTATTGCCGGTGTTTTTCTCAATGGATCGATATTGTCGTAAAGCGGAGCTCAATTGACTAGTCCCAAACTCCAGTTTTTGTGCTTTTTCCAGATCGATATCAGACGGTAGAGTTGCAGATACTGGATTCCCAACAAATTCCGGAGGGAGGTATAGTAAATTATGGTTAATTAGATCTTTTTCAGCAGTAGTTGGAATTACCAGACTGGCCCTCACGGCATCATCTTGTTCGCTATTTATATCCAGGTTTTCCCCGAAAGAATTCTGGAAATCTGTATAGAGGGCAGAATCCAGGGCCGTAAAGAAAGTTTCCCTGACAGATTCCAGTCTGTTTCGACTTTCCTTTTCCCGGATAGCCTGATCGTTCATAATACCCCGAAAAGCCATGTATCCCAGTATCAGTCCGGGTACCAATACACCCAAAGAATAAAGGATGATAATTCGTTTTTTACGGGATCCGGGTCGTTTAGCTTTCACAAGGACAATTTACACATTAGCTGTAAATATCAGATAAATGTGAATTTCTTACATCAGGATTTTGTGAGGTATTGTGAGGATTGTGTGTGGAACAGGGAACGGTTAACAGTTAACAGGGAATGAGGAACGGAGAAATGGGTGTGAGTGTGGGTGAGATAAGGAGTGTCGGTATAAAATAGAAAACCAAAAAGCCTAAGTGCTGATGTTTGCCTGGTGCAGAATTCTGAATACATTTGAAGTTATCTCCATCGACTGTTAATATGAACTCTAAAGAGCGGGTATTAGTTTCCTTTGATTTTATCGAACCTGATCGTGTTCCGCGGTGGTGCGGGGCTTCTCCGGAATTTTGGGAGGCCGGCAAGCTGAAACTGGGATTGGATGACGAGGGTTTCAGAAAGCGTCTGGGTGATGATTTTCGCTGGATAAAGGCCCCCTTTATTAGTCCGTCCAGCAATGGCTCTCATGGAGAATTATCAGAATCACCGTTTGGTATTTCCCGTGCTGGAGTGGGGGTTGGTATGGCGCTCAATCATCCTTTGGCCAATGCAGGTATTGAAGAAATCATTGCCTATCCATGGCCTGATCCAAACAGGGTTGATATTTCGGATTTACGTAAGGAAATATCTATCTATTCAGGCCATTATGCCATTTTGGGCGGCGACTGGTCGCCATTCTGGCACGATGCAATCGACCTGGCCGGAATGG
>JAUVKA010000347.1 GCA_030592205.1 Bacteroidota bacterium
ACATAAAATTAAAATATAGCTTTTAACCGGAATTTGAAGTTACAAATTAATTAGAGCCACCATACTTCCTTTGTACGAGGTCGTTGAACATCACAGTAAAAAATATCAGCACGCCCTAATCAGTACATTGATAATTCTATTGATACTTTCACATGCGGAGCTGAATCCTGTAAGAGGCGTGATGGTAATGCTGCTCCTCTACATTTCAAAATTCCTGGTCAAATATAAAAAACAGAATATTTTTAACCCCTTACACTTGCCTCGGGCAATCTTTTCTGGATATCCTTCAGCTGCTCGTAACTTTCAATGCCCAGGGTAAAATTGTCAATAAATCCGGCACCGGTATGGAATTGCAGGCATTCATCCTTTTTGTGGGTAAGTTTTCCTGCTCCATATACTTTCATCCCGATGATTGCTTTTCCATTTTTCTTCATGCGTGACAACACATTGTGCACAGTAGGCACATCAGCATCCATGGCTACTCCTCCAGGATTGTAACGCGCAAGGTCCACGTCCACCCAGGGCTCATCGGCCGCGGTTTCAAGTGCGCCCAACGAATGACATGAGATCCCATGGGCACGGATAACCCCTTCTTCCTTGGCTTCCGCCAATGCCTCCATGGCGCCTTTCATGTTCTCGTTCCAGTCAGGATCGGTAACAGCGTGGAGCAAAACGATATCAAAATAGTCGGTTCCCAGCTCACTTTTAAACCGCTCCAAATCACCCTTCACATCTTTGTAAGTTTTTGAATTGGTCTTGGTGAGAATCACCACTTTATCCCGGTCGATCTTCTTTAACGCTTCTCCCATATGCGGATGGGATCCATATTGATCAGCCGTTTCCCAGAAGTTTATCCCCTCATCAAAGGCTGCACGAAGCAGATCCGAAAGCCCCTTTATGCCCAGTTGTCTTGTCTGGTTCGAACTTCCTCCATATCCATTGGTACCCGTACCCATGGCCATTCGGGACATGGTAATCCCGGTATTTCCCAGGCTTACCCTGTCGTAAGGATATAACTTTTTTTCTCCAGCCAGCAACTGGTATGGAAAGGCTGATAGCAGGAAAGATCCTGCCAAACCCGATTGAATGAATTTTCTTCGCTTCATAACTTGCCACCTTTTTGTTCCTACCTCCTAAGGTAGGAAATACCATAATAAAACAAGAAAAGAAACATAATTGTTTAAATCAATTTAGCTTTAGAATACCAGCCACAATTGAACACCCCCTGCATTCAGGGTGCCCAGCCATTAACCAGATACCTGGTCATTCGCAATCTGGCAATGTGCTTGTTGGAACACAACTATCAACATGAATATGAAAATTGATCTTAGGGATGATTTCATAGTCAATTATTTAAATGAGAGACGCTTAACAAATGTAAATGAATTTGGATGATTATCTTTACATTTCAAACGCAAAAACCACATCGATTTGATAGAGATTGGAATATATAACGAACTGCTCATCCTCAGGCAGACAAGCGTAGGCTTATTCCTTGGAGATGAGGACGGAGAAGAGGTCTTGCTGCCCAATAAATATTGCTCCGAAAACATGAAGATTGAGGAAAAGATCAAGGTATTTGTTTACCGCGATTCTTCAGAAAAGAAAATAGCCACAACCTTAACCCCGGGAATCGTATTAAATGAATTTGCATTGCTGCAGGTCAATGCAGTATCGGTGGTGGGAGCATTTCTGGATTGGGGACTGGAGAAGGACCTTATGGTTCCTTTCAGAGAACAAAGACAAAAGATGGAAAAGAACAGGTGGTATATTGTATACCTGGATCTTGACACAAAAACCGACCGGCTTTATGCCAGTAACAGAATTGAAAAATTCCTGCAAAATGAAGAGATATCCCTAAAGGAAAATGAGGAGGTTGATCTGCTGATATTGCAAAAAACAGACCTGGGTTATTCTGTCATTGTAAACAGTGCCCACAAAGGATTGATCTTTGAAAATGAAGTGTTCAGGGATCTCAACATTGGAGACCGGATGAAAGGATATGTGAAGAAACTCCGTGAAGACAACAAAATCGATATTTCAATTCAACCCATCGGGTATAAGAATTTTAATGATGCCAATAGTGAAATGATCTACAATACATTAACAGAAAACGGAGGCTTTCTTCCCATTACAGATCGCAGCACTCCGGAAGAGATCTATTCAACCTTAGGCATGTGTAAAAAAGCATTTAAAAGATCCTTAGGAGCCCTATACAAACAAAGGAAAATTGACATACAATCTGAAGGGATCAAATTGATTTCTAATGAAACCAGACATTCCCAATAGAATAATTTTTACGGTACCTGTATAAACACAGTATCTATGTCTGTTGTCTGGCCAGGAACAATACTGATGTCGCTTAATACAGTATCTTTAAATCCTTCCACCGGTTGAATCTCAAGGGAATAGTCTCCTTCCAAAAGTCCCCTGATCATAAAATAGCCAGAAGTCGTATCGGCATAGGTACTTGTAGTGTCCTCCGCCATGATGGCCATGATTAATGGCTTTGCCTCCGCAGGGCTTACAACCCCTTCCACAGAACCTGTGATCGCCTTGGTGAATACCCGAATCACCGGTTTTAGAATAAATCCCTCATTTCCAGTCTCCACAATGGATTTTTCTACTATAAAATCTATAACATAGGCATAGGATTCTCCCGGTATAATCTCATTGTGTACGTTCAGCTTTAAGCCTGACTGTTGCGCACTGGGAGTTTTTAAATCATGAAACACATCATCAATCATTACGGTGTTATTCTCTCCAAGGACCAACCTGACCTGGCTGACAACCCCCCCCGGAATCTCATCGTCCACCAGAAGCGTATCCTCCCCATTCACAAATTCAAGTAAATTATAAATGCCCTGGTTTGTACTCAGTTCTATAAGAGTGTCATTCATAATGACATTGACAGCTTGAACATCAATATTCACCTGCTGATATTCTCCAGGCATATCGGTGAGTCGAAACTGAATATTGGCCTGTCCTGCATCCGATAGATCCGAACAGCCATATGTAATAATTGCCAAACCCATTGCAAGAAAAAGGAATTTAATTGTTTTCATCATGTATCTTTTTTTCTTATTGTCTCTATTTTAACGAAGTATTTTTCAAATTGTTTCATCTGAATTCAACAATCCAGTAAATGATTTGTTTCAATATATTACAGCACTTTAGTTCCTTGTAAAAACGACTATGGTATAAGTAATCTAGGTAAACTAATCACAGTATAATATTTGAAAGATTATGGAATATCCCAAATTTTATAATGAAGTTGAACATATTGTTCTGAAAGACGAATTAAGCAAGTTTTTAGGATCCAGTGAGGAGGGAATTATTGATATCTCCTACCTTGATATTGTGAAAATGGCAGGTCATAGCTGCGCACATGTTAGTGGCTCGTATCTAATGGCACTTAAAGGACTTCAAGCGCTTTTTGGAACAGAACTTCCCAAAAGAGGGGAAATTAAAGTTGAGTTGCGAGAATCGTTAAAAGACGGAAATACGGGTGTTTCTGCACAAGTTTTTTCAAATATTACCGGGGCAACCACTGATACAGGATTTGGCGGTATTCAAGGCAAATTTAATCGTCGGGGACTTTTATTTTATGGCGCTGATATTCAGTCATATGTAAAATTTACACGACTCGATACAAACAAGAGTGTGGAAGTAAATTATATGCCGAACAAGGTGGTTAATCCTGGTGAAATTATGCAATCTGCCCTTGGTCCTGACGCAACAGAAGAGAGTAAGAAAGCTTTTCCGAAACAATGGCAGGAGATGGTGAAAACCATCTTCGATAATGCTGAAAAAGTGATTGAGCTGATATGAAACGTAAATCTTTCATCCTGCTATTTCTTGCTTTTTCATTTATTGTTCATTGCCAGGAAAACAGGCCGCACATCATATTGATCATGACTGACCAGCATCGTGCGGATGCCCTTGGGTGTATGGGTAATGAAGTAATTATCACACCACACCTTGATCAACTGGCTGAAGAGGGAGTCACTTTTGTGAACGGTTACTCATCGGTACCAAGTTGTACTCCGGCCAGGGCTGGCTTACTTACCGGGTTATCGCCATGGAATCATGGTATGTTGGGATATGGTAGAGTAGCGCGGAAATACGAATATGAAATGCCGCAAATGCTTAAAGAGGCGGGATATTACACATTTGGAATTGGCAAAATGCACTGGTTCCCCCAAAAAACACTGCATGGTTTTCATGGCACTTTGGTTGATGAAAGTGGACGCGTGGAACAGGATGGTTTTGTAAGCGATTATCGAGACTGGTTTAAACTCAATGCGCCCGGAGAGGATCCCGATGAAACAGGAATTGGCTGGAACGAACATGCTGCTGCTGTTTATCAGTTGAATGAGGAGTTGCACCCAACCAGTTGGACCGGGAAAACAGCCATTGAGCTGATTCATAATTATGACCTCATTAAACCACTATACCTGAAGGTCTCGTTTGCAAGACCCCATAGTCCTTATGACCCACCACAGCGATACCTAGATATGTATGAAGATGTTGAGATACCCGAACCGTTTATCGGTGACTGGTGCCATCATCTGGATTCCGTGCAAGGT
>JAUVKA010000028.1 GCA_030592205.1 Bacteroidota bacterium
GATGCTTAGCGTCTTGTGTTTTTCTCTATTATTAACTTCTTGTAATCCGGATGATCCTATTAACGAAGCTCAGGTATTAGTAGAATACCTCGAATAAGCTAACTCACCTCTAATGAAAGATTATGTCAGCACTGACATGCCTGCCATTATTACTGCTACTGATGTAAATTCACTCAATCTAACCGGACATGTTTACATCATGGATATTCGTAGCGCTGATGACTATGCTGCAGGACATATCGAAAATGCTGTTAATGTTGCAGCAGGAAGTATTCTGACTCATATTGAGGGTGTTGACCTTACTCCTTATACTAAGGTAGCCATTGTTTGCCTCTCAGGGCAAACTGCAGGATGGGCATGCTGCCTGCTAAGGATTATGGGCTATGAAACAGTTTACTCAATGAAGTGGGGAATGTGCTCCTGGCATGACGACTTTGCCGGTCCTTGGAAAAATGGTATTAAAAACACTTATGCCACTTCATTCACTTCAGATGCAACTGCAAAAGGACCCGCTGGTGAATTACCAGTTTTAAGTACAGGTATGGAAACCGGACAAGAGATCCTGGAAGCACGTGTTAACGCTGTTCTCGCTGAAGGTTTTACACCAGCTAAAGTTACTAACGCTGAAGTTTTTGGCGCACCTGCGAATTATTATGTTGCAAACTATTGGAGTGAAGCACATTATACAGATGGTGGTCATATCCCCGGAGCTATGCAGTACACCCCAAAAGTAGCTATGAGTGTGACAGCTGATTTGAAAACGCTTCCTACCGACAAAGCTGTTGTAGTATATTGCTATACAGGTCAGACCAGTGCAAACCTTGCTGCCTACTTAAGGGTACTTGGTTATGATGCAAAGTCACTTCTCTATGGCGCAAACGGTATGATTTATAATACTACCGTGGAAATGGCAATGCCTCATTTCGACGAATCTTATATTATGGGTTACGATTACGTACAATAGCAATTAATTTTTTAGGATTGAAAAGGTCATCCGGAAGGGTGACCTTTTTTTATGAAGTCGCCAAGTACCGGGACTCTTAGCCCAGCTGATTATGCCAACTGGTACTTTTTTATCTTGGCATTTAAATTAACACGTGAGATTCCCAATATTGCTGCAGCTTTGGTTTTATTATTGCTCGTAAATATTAATACTTTACGTATGTGTTCTTTTTCAACCACCTCCAGTGATACTGGAACAATGCCCTCTTCAAAATGATTGTTATGTTTTTTTTCTAAAAAGTAGCTGGGCAGGGACTTTTTTCTCAGTTCATGGGATGTTTCCACGATCATGGAACTGTTAACAAGGTTCATCAGTTCACGGATGTTACCTGGAAATGCGTAGGTCCTGAGACTGTTGATGACTGGCTTGGAAAGCTTTTTTACATTTCGATTGTATTTTTTATTGAACTTTTTAAGAAAATGCTCTGCAAGTAAAGGAATATCACCCTTACGCTCCCGGAGAGGAGGCAGACTTATCGAATTGATATTTAATCGGAAAAAAAGATCTTTTCTGAAGTTTCCCCTGCTGATTTCTTCAAAGAGGTCTTTATTCGTTGCAGCAATAATCCTTACGTCAATCTTTATGTTCTTTGTTGATCCCAATTTGTAGAACTCCTCCTCCTGCAATACCCGTAGAAGTTTTACCTGAATTGGAAGATCCAATTCACCAATTTCATCAAGGAATAGTGTACCTCCGTTCGCTTCCTCAATGAATCCCTTTTTGTTTTTCACCGCGCCTGTAAATGCTCCCTTTTCGTAGCCAAAAAATTCAGATGAGAATAGTTCCTGAGCAAAAGCACCGGCATTAACGGCTACAAATTTCTTATCTCTTCGATGGCTAATATTATGAATTGCCTTTGCTATCAGCTCTTTCCCAGTGCCACTCTCTCCCCAAATAAGTACACTGTTATCCGTGCAAGCATATTTTTCAACGAAATGAAAGATCCTGATCATGTTCTCATCCCGGGTGATAATTTCACTAAACTCATCCCTATGGTCCAAAGTGTCAAGTGATATTTGTGCTCCCGATGAGGGTTCAGCAAGAAAAATATCCTTTGTAGCAACATCCAGAGCATCCATGAGCCGCTCTTCATCGATAGGTTTTAGCAGATAATCAAAAGTGCCCAGTTTCATTGCTGAAATGGCCATGTCAATATCCTCCACACCTGTCAGGACAATGGTGGTAATTGATAGTTTTTGATCATTAATAAACTGAAGGACATCCATACCGGAAACTTCAGGCATATCCATATCCAAAAGAAGGATATCATGTTCTTTTTTTTCCAGGACATCAAAAGCTTTTGTGCTGTCACTCAGGGTTTCAACGGTGAAATTTCCGGTCTGTAACAATAATATGTTCAGGAAATTAAGTATCGATTGGTTATCGTCAATAATCAGAATACGGGTCATTTTACTTGTTGTTTAACGGGGAAATAAATACTGAATCTGGTTCCAACCCCGCGTTTAGAGTCTACCGTTATGGTTCCTTGGTGTTCTTTCATTATCCCATATGTGATGGATAAGCCTAATCCGGTTCCTCCGCTATTTCTTCTTGTTGTGAAGAAAGGATCAAAAATATATTTCTGAGTTTTCTCACTCATCCCCCTCCCATTATCAGTAATGTTGATTCTTACAGATTCTTGATCTTTTAAAAAATGAGTGGAAATCTCAATCAATCCGGTTTTTTTATCCATTGCCTGGGAAGCATTGATGATGATATTGACGAGGACCTGCTGAATTTTTGCATTCCGCCCCAGAAAAACAGGGATATTACCGGCCAGGTCAAGTTTAATCTTAACCGATTTTTTAACCTGCTTCTTTATCAAACGCACAGAGTTTTCAATCAAAGAATTAAGCTGAATATTTTCGAATTGAAGATCGTCATCTTTTTTGGCAAAATTGCGCAGGTCTTCTACAATCTTTTTCATCCTGATAGAGCCGGACACCATATCATCAATCAGTATAGTTATGTTATCCTTGAAAACATTGTAAGGTAGTCGGGCTATATATAATTCAGGCTGATCTTGATAATATCGATCCAGGATTGGAAGAATATCAGAAATAGCCTCCCGGATGATCTTAATGTTCCCCAGAATAAAAGTGTTGGGATTGTTAATTTCATGGGCCACTCCAGTAACCAATTTCCCCAGGGAAGCCAGTTTGTATGACTGCAATAGTTGAGCTTCCATCATTTTTTGCTGAGTAATATCCCGGCATACTTCCAAAACACTACTCACCTGATTCTCCTTATCCAGGATGGGGTAAGTGAAAAGTCGGAAATCTTTGTCTTCATGCGCTTTTTCGAGCGAAGAAGGTTCAGCACGGGTAAAGGTGTTCAGGGCAGGACAATGATCACATATATCATTGGCTCCAAATAGTTTTTTGTAGCACTTACCAGATTCACCAATCTCCTCGCTATTAGACATTATGATGTTAAATCTGGGGTCAATTACAATAATATTATCTGTTATTGCTGAGAAAAAAGCCTGTAATTGCTCTCTCTTCTCCCGGCACTCTTCAGTTAATTCAAAAAGTTTTTTGTTTTTTAATAACAGTACCTGTCGCCCCTTCTCAAGATCCTGTTTTTTTTGGCGCTTTTCAATCGCCAGGGTTATTTTACCCGCAATTTCCTTTAGCAGGTCTATCTCTTCAACCAGGAAAGCTTCAGGCTGTGCATACCAGACCAATAGCTCTCCAATCTTTTTTGTACCACTTAGCAATGGTTGGATGAGAAAGTTTTTCTTTGGCACTTCACTTACCGGTATATCACCATACATTTTCTTTTTGAGCAGGATATTTACCAGCGTGATTTCAGGATATTGGAAACCTTCCCGGATATGCTCAACACACTTATTCAGTTTGACATCTACATCATCAAACCTTTCCAATTCAAAACTGATATTATAAAGGCACTCAAGTTCTTTTACTCTTTCTTTCAGGTCACTTTTAATACGGCTGATTTGATCCAGCTCTTGTTGAAGTGCAAGAACAACACAGTTACGACCAGAAAAACTGCTTCTGAATAGAATGAAATCGAGATCAAATTTATCAAATTGATAGGAGTCGATATAACGATCCCGGCTAATGGTTTGAATGTAACTGATCAAACGTTTCCCCTCAAGTGATCCGAATCGGTCATCAACTATCTTCTCAATATCTATACCATTGATTTTAAGAGTGTTGGTTATCGAATCGCCCGCCAGAATAATACCCCCGTCTGCATTGAAAATAATAATACTACTGAACAGGTCAGAGATCAGTTTATATCTAGCCAGCGATTTCATTAACGAGGTTCCTTTAGAAGTTTCTTAATATTTTCACGGTAAAAGTAATCAGAGTAATGGATACTTGGTTTTTCAGGTTCATAAGCTGTGACATCGATCTTATACTTTAGAAACATTTTTACATCTCTACAAGAAAAAAGATTCTTGTTCTTCCTGTTCTGATTCCAGTGATCATTCATCTGAACCGACTGATAAACACGATTTACTTCCTTAATCTCAGCGAATATTTCCTCTGAAGAACAATATTCGAATCCCGGGCCGAATTTCTTTGCAAATTTTGAAATTACTTCCCAATTCTGCAAGCCTTCAATGTCCTCAAACATAGGTTTTATCACTTGTATTTTTGTGTCACAGCTTGTGTAAGTACCATTCTGAAACAAGTGTGCTTTAGCCGGGAGAATCACATTGGCTTTACCAACCGTCTCAGAACTGAACATATCAAAAGCCATGATAAATTCCACACCCTGAAAGTACTCAAGATTGTCGTCATTCAGTAGGGGATCTTCACCAAAAACCAGCAAAGCTTTGACCTGTTTATCTAGCAACTTATGTTTAAGATCATTGGCTTTGAATATTCCGTTAAGATCTAAATTCCAAACCTGAGATATCCGTTTAATCTCCTCCTTATCATCCTCTTTAACATATCCAGGAAGGTAGTCGGGGTGACAACCCATATCTGCTAAACCGGTAGAATTAGCAAATTCACGAAGAAGGATCAGTCCATTATTTTCACGCTTGATTCTATTAGTCAAAGACAGGTAATTACCAATAGCCTGAAGGTCGTTTGCCGATTTTTCCTTTATTGAATCCAGGTTATAGACAAAAACCACATTAGATGATTCCTGTGACAAAAGCTTATTAAAGAATTCTACTTTTGGACGGTCGACTCCAGAAAAATCGGCAACTAATTCCGGATCGAAATTCTCTACAAGCTCTAATAGTTCGCTATTATTTTCCTCTGTTTGGGTACAAATAGCCTTGAGAAGTCCGTTCAGAAGGATAGTGTTTGTACCCTTCTTTGCATCAATCCATAGATCAGCATATTTTACTAATCCAATTTCAGCAGAGTTGATAAGAATCAGTTTAGTCCCTGTTTTTTGGGCCTGCTTGATCTTCAGCTCCATAATCATATTCTCTTCTGAAATATTTGAATTGATTACTACAATCACATCCGCATTAGAGATGGAATTGATCGTTAAAGTTGATACGGTTGCACCCAAAACATCGTCGAGAACTCCAACTTCTGAATCATACATCATGTTGGAAAAACTCGAAATGTTATTGTTTTTCAGTCCTGTCCGGGTAAACTTTTGCAACAGATAGAGTTCTTCATTCGACATCTTTGGAGATGCAAGAACCGCAACAGACTCGTTTCCATATTGTTTGCTTATAGCTGATATTTTTTCATAAGCATAGTCAATCGCTTGGTCAATATCTGTTTCGACAAGCTTTCCATTTCTTCGAATCATCGGTTTTTGGATCTGATGATTTCCATTCAGGTAACGATGTCCAAAACGCCCCTGAACGCAGAGATAGCCGTCATTTACCCCATGTTTGACCGAATCAACCGTGTTGGAAACATAGAAAAGATCTTTATCAATAACTTTATAGTTGATAGTGCATCCCAGGGAGCAGAAATTACAGATGGTTTGAAAGTTGCGTTTTTTCAGAGTTCCCAGTACCTTAAAGGGAAATTTCTCACTGATAGCCCCGGTTGGGCATGCATCAATACAGTTTCCACAGTTGATACAATTGGTGTCAAGCAATGACTTCTCCATTGAAGGTTTGACCACAGATTTAAATCCACGATTAACGAAGCCCAGGGCTGAAACCTTCAGAATCTCGGCACAGGTTCTCACGCATTTACCGCAATTGATACATTTATTGGGATCCAGAATGATAAAGGGATGGGAATCATCCACCTTAAATTTCCTGACCTCACCAATGTATTTCTCACTATCAATCTGGAATTCATCAGCATAGTGCCTTAATTCACAATCGTAATATTCTGAGCAGCCACATTCCAGACATCTGGCCATTTCACTGCATACCTGAGATTCCTGAAATCCCAATTCAACTTCCTTGAAACTAACAATTCGCTCATCAATCGGCAGTTCGGGCATTTTCTCCCGTTTTATTTTTCCCACCCTTTCAAACTCACTTTCAGAAATGGGGGCTAACTTATGTTTGAAACTCAGGAATTTTTTTGGCTCCCCTTTGGCTGATCCATTCAGCAGATATTGATTGATAGACCTGGCAGCTTTTTTTCCCTGACCGATAGCACTTACTGCTGTGAGAGGTCCGGTTACCACATCTCCTCCTGAAAAAACGCCAGGCAGTGAGGTTTCCATGGTCTCGGAATTAATCAGAATCTCATTCCACTTACTCAATTCGCACATATCTCCCTGCCGGGCGAATTCATTGTCAATCTGCTGTCCGATTGCACTGATCAGGTAATCACATGGAATAATGAATTCTGATCCTTCAATGGGTACTGGTCTGGGCCGTCCACCTCCCTTAACCTCTTCCAATTTCATTTTCAAGCACTCAATTCCGGTGATTCTACCTTTCTCGTCCCTGAGTGCTTTTGGGTTTGTAAGAAACTGGATTTCAATCCCCTCTTCCTGAGCAGCTTCTATTTCGGCAGGATGAGCCGGCATTTCCTTGATTGACCTGCGGTACACAATAGTAACTTTTTCAGCTCCACAACGAAGCGAAGTACGGGCGGCATCTATAGCCGTATTTCCTCCGCCAACCACTATCACTTTTCCTTTTATCCTGGTGGCTCCATTGATCTCCACACTCCGGAGGTAATCAATTCCACCATAAATTCCTGAAATTTCTTCTTCCCTTTCCAACCGCATACTACTTGCTTTATGAGCTCCTATACCAACAAAAACAGCGTCGAATCCTTCCTCTTTGAGATCATCAAGAGAAAAATCCCGACCCAAAGCCATCCCTGTTCTTACCTCAACACCCAGATCGGTTATCCATTTGATCTCAGAATCCAATACTTCTCGTGGCAATCGGTATGAAGGAATCCCATATCGCATCATTCCTCCCAGTTTCGGCAACTTTTCAATAATTGTGCAAAAATGTCCATCAAGACTTAAGTAATAAGCAGTTGTTAAGCCAGCAGGTCCTCCTCCAATAATCGCTATTTTCTTTCCGGTTTTTTCTTTTAGCACCGGTTTCCACATATCCGGATAATCCAGATCTGCCACAAAGCGTTTCAGAAAATTGATGGCCACCGGATCATCCACATAACACCTTCGGCATACATCTTCACAGTTTCGAATACAAACCCGGCCAATCGACAGTGGCAATGGGTTGGTAAGTTTGATCAGCTTCAAAGCCTCCTCATATTTTGATTGGGAGATCAGAGCGATATATCCCTGTGCATCAACTTTTGCAGGGCAATTATCAATACATGGACCGATGCAATCAGCATAGTGATTTGAGAGAAGTAATTCCAGGGCAGTTTTCCTGGAACTGTCGATCTGTTCATTTCGGGTGGTGATTTCCATACCCTCACTCACCGGAGTGGCACAAGCTGGAACCAGCCGATTCAAGCCCTTTACCTCAACCACACAAAGGAAACAGGAGCCGAAAGGCTCCAGTCTGTCATCATGACAAAGGGTTGGAATAGTATCAATTTTATGTTCATTCACTACTTCAAGTATGGTTTTTGGCCCCTCAGTAGTTACCTCTATCCCGTTAATGGTTACTTGCATTTCAATATGGTTTTATTCTTTTTGAGCTTAGACTTTTTCAACAGCATCAAATCTGCAAACATCAAAACACTGTCCGCAATTAATACAACTATCCTGATTGATCACATGGACCTGTTTTGCCTCACCTGTAATTGCCTGAGTTGGACATTTTTTCGCACAGATTGTACATCCGGTACACTTCTCAGGATCTATAGTATAGGTCAGCAAAGCAGGACAATTATGGGCAGGGCATTTTTTATTCCTGATATGTTCCTCGTACTCTTCTCTGAAGTATTTGATCGTTGTCAGAACTGGATTCGGAGCAGTTTGCCCGAGTCCGCATAAACTGCTGCTTTTGATCTTTCCCGCCAAGTCCTCCAGGAGCTCAATATCTCCCTCTTTCCCATCGCCCATAGTAATACGCTCAAGGATCTCCAGCATTTTTTTTGTACCAATCCTGCAAAATGTACACTTACCACAGGATTCATTTTGAGTGAAATTGAGGAAGAATTTCGCCAGATCTACCATACAGGTTGTTTCATCCAGTACGATAAGGCCGCCTGAACCCATAATTGCTCCGGTTTTTGTAATCTCATCATAATCAATCCGAAGATCTCCCATACTGGCCGGGATACACCCTCCTGACGGGCCACCCATTTGCACTGCTTTGAAGGCTTTTCCATCTTTTATGCCACCACCAACATCAAATACGATCTGATTGATAGTCATCCCCATAGGAACCTCAGCCAATCCACTCTTTACGATTTTACCGGCAAGGGCAAAAACTTTTGTACCCTTGCTTTTTTCCGTTCCTTTTTGAGCGAAGGCCTCCCAGCCCCTATTGATA
Source organism: Bacteroidota bacterium (assembly GCA_030592205.1). Lineage (GTDB taxonomy): Bacteria > Bacteroidota > Bacteroidia > Bacteroidales > UBA12481 > JAUVKA01. The sequence goes on from JAUVKA010000028.1 coordinate 8,847, forward strand.
ATCCATGGTATGTTCGCCAGAGTTTCCACATTATTGATACAGGTGGGTTTTCCCCAAAGCCCGCGATCGGTAGGAAAAGGCGGCCGTACCCTCGGCACCCCTCTTTTACCCTCTATAGAAAAAATCAAAGCAGTTTCTTCACCACACACAAAAGCTCCAGCACCTTGCTTGATCTTGATTTTGAAGTTTTGGTCCGAACCGAATATGTTATTTCCCAGGAAATTTTTCTCGTTACACTGTTTGATGGCTAATTGTAATCTTTTTATTGCAAGCGGATATTCTGCCCTGACATAGATATAACCTTCATCGGCACCAATAGCATAAGCTCCAATCATCATTCCCTCAATAACCGAATGGGGATCTCCTTCCAGCACACTCCTATCCATAAATGCACCAGGGTCTCCCTCATCGGCATTACAAATAATGTACTTTTTATCACTTTCCGACTGACTGGCAAATTGCCATTTCATTCCGGTGGAAAAACCTCCTCCTCCACGCCCACGCAGGCCGGAGTTTTTTATTTTATCAATTAACTCAGCCGGTGTAAGTGTATTCAACACTGTCTGAATAGCCTCATAACCCTGTTTTTCAATATAATCATCTATAGAAGTAGGATTTATATGACCGCAATTTCTAAGTACAATTCTATCCTGCAGCTTAAGAAAATTATCACCCGCCTGACCATTGCCCGGCTTTACGATCCAGTCTTCAATAGGCAGGCCTTTCACCAGGTGTTCCTCAACAATTGATTTTACTCTGTCTGTTGTAACCTTAGCATACAGATAATTATCATAATCCTCTACAACTTCAACCAACACCTCATCATAGCACATTCCCATACAACCGGTTTCATTAACCTCAATCTCCAGATTATGCTTTTTAAGCTCTTCTACTAATTCCTGATAGACTGCTTCACCCCCGGCAGAAATACCACAGGTTCCAAGACCAACCCTAATTTGCGTCATAACTACTCTTGATTTTTTCTATTCTTTTCTGCTTCTTAATAATCTTTGTCAATGAAGCTGTAGTGAGATTACCATGGGTCTCATCGTTGATCATAATAACGGGGGCAAGGGAACAACATCCCAGACATGCAACAGATTGGAGTGTATATAATCCATCATCAGATGTTTCGCCTACGCTAATTCCCAATTCGTTTTGGAGAATACTCAAAATGCTCTTTGCTCCATTCACATGGCAGGCAGTTCCTTCGCAAATCCTTATGATATTTTTACCCAGGGGCTTGAGCCGGAACTGAGAATAGAATGTAATAACTCCGTAGATTTCTGCAGCCGGTATACCAACCAGCTCACTGATATAGTAGATGGCCCTTTCAGGGATATACCCATAGGTGTCCTGAGCCGATTGCAGCAAAGGAATCAGTGACCCATCCTGCTTCTTTTTGTCAATCAGGTCTCTTTTGAAATGATCAATTTCCTTTTTTCCTATGATATCCATAATTACATCTCAAACATGCTAATCACGGGATACTCCTTAACTTTTAGCACACCATCGAGAACGGATATTTCATTCTCAATAAACTTGTCGATCTCATTGAAGTGAGTGGCTGCTACAAACAGTATAAGACTCTGTGATCCCGGTGAATAATCACAATATACAACCTGTTCGTGAGTCCGTAATATTGGGTATATATAGTTCAACTTATCCGGATCAAATTCCACCATTAAATAGGAGCTGATGCTATGCTTGAAATCTCTCTTATTGACAACAATATTTTCACTGTCATCCACATGACTTTCTATAGTTTCAATCAGAGCTTTGAAGTCCTTATCAAGCTTAGGCTTGGTAATCTGAAGGAAATCTACCTTCTCAACACCTGAAATCTTGCTGATAGTCGAATTACAAATCCTTTTACAGTCACTGATACTCCCTGACTGTACCAGCAGAATGATATCATAATCGCCATTGGTAGCATCGCAATACAGGATATGATCCATAAAGTAGAGCTGCCTGTATACATTGATAAAATCGGCATTCTCCTTCAGTTTAATCATAGCATAAGCGGATACAGATTGAACTACTGCAATATCCTCACTGCTTGCTGCTTTAGTTGATAACTGGGCAATATTTCCCAATTCACTCATTTGATAGGTCAGATCTTTTGCAGTAAATGGCTTGGCCATGAAACGGGTCATGTTCATGTTCTCAATTTCATCGATGTACATCTGCTCTGAAAAACCAGAAATAAACAGGATGGCAGTATCCGGATACTTTTCGCGGATCAGTTTTCCCAATTTGACACCATTGATATCAGGCAGTTTTATATCCAGAACAATAGTGCTGAGGTCGATATTATCATTCTTTAAAGCCTCAACTTTTTTAGTGCGCTAATCCCACTCTCACAGGATTCAACCGAATAGCCCTCCTGGTTTAATCCCAGGGTAAGTGTTCTTCTTAATGACGATTCATCATCTACCAGTAATACTTTTCTTTGCATGACTTGTCCTCCTATAATTCTTAAATTGATTTTTTTATAATTATAATCAACAACTATGCCATCCCTCGTAATGGGTTGAGTATCTGATTTCTAATAGATTTCGACTCATCTATCGAGACAGACTAAAACGTAAAATTATTTTACACCTAAATGTTAAGTGCCTGAATATCTTGCTATTATCAACTGATAAAAATTTTATCAATTTGACGATTTTAGTACCTCCAAAATAACACTGCTCAGATTCTGGAAAGCACATTCATTCCTTTGTGTATCATTAGCTCCATTGCCATTTCAGTGAACATTTTAAGTATATTTACCCTTCAATGCACCCTTAAGCTTTAGCAGCAATAGAACATTTATAGAAAGAAAATGCAATCATGAAAAAAACGCTTCTGACAACACTCATTTTTGGCCTTGTGATTTCCAATATATTTGGACAAACCGAGACTATTGTCAAACTGGAAACTTCAAGCGGAAATATTGAAGGCACTCTTCTTATTCCGGAAATTGAAGGAAAAATAACGATAGCCCTGATCATTGCAGGTTCCGGACCCACAGACAGGGATGGGAATAACCCCATTATGAAAAATAATTCCCTGAAAATGCTGGCATCAGGTTTAGCTGAAAAGGGAATTGCCACTCTTCGGTATGATAAAAGAGGAATTGGGAAAAGCTTATCTGCTGGCATGAAAGAAATCGATCTTCGATTTGAGTTCTATGTTGAGGATGCCAGGAAATGGATCGATTTACTGAGTAAGGACAATCGATTTGATGAAATTATTGTGATTGGCCATAGTGAGGGATCATTGATTGGAATGATTGCATCACAGACAGAAAAAGTAAATAAGTTCGTGTCACTCGCAGGTGTAGGAGAACCTGCTGGTGAAATAATACGACAGCAGCTTGCAGCTCAGCCACCAATTGTTTTAGAACAATCTTTACCAATTATTGAAAGTCTCGAAAAAGGAGAAACGGTAGACACTGTACCACCTATGTTAAGTGCTCTCTTCAGGCCAAGTGTTCAACCTTACATAATTTCCTGGTTCAAGTACAACCCTCAAGAAGAATTAGCGAAACTTGACAAGCCAATCCTTATTGTTCAAGGAACTACAGATATTCAGGTAACAGTAGATGAAGCGGAGAAACTAATGAAAACAAATCCCAATGCCGAAAAACAAATTATTGAAGGAATGAACCATATCTTAAAGGACGCAGTTGAGGACCGTAATGAAAATATTCTTACATACTCTCAACCTGATCTTCCTTTGAAAATTGGTTTAATCGAAACTATCGTGGAATTCATAAATAGAAAATGATGAAGATTGATAATGCAGAGGCGTTTGATGAAGTGACAAGTGATAATGACGGGTGATAAAAAAGTGACCGTAGCCCGGGGCCCAGTGCCCCGGGATGATCGAAACCATTCAAAATATCAATACGAGCAATGGATGTTCACAAACCAAGGGTTGGACCACAGCCAACCCTTAGTAACTTCATACTTAAACCTTACTTGAGCCTTGAGCCCTGAGCCATAATCTCAACTCCCTATCTCAACCTTCTTCTTCGCCGTCCCACCTCTTTCTGAAATAACCTCTGCTTCTACCCATCCATTTCCGCCTTTTTTATTTACCAGATAACGATAAGTTGTTGAGCTCTTACCATTTATCCATAATTCCACTTCCTTGCCTGTACCAGGCTTCATCCCGGATGAGCTGGATTGACTTCTGAAGCCGAACATGCCTCCTCCCCTACTCTCTAGTGGATCAACAATGGGCAATTTTTCATCCATCGGTATTAGCTCAATATTATTTGAAGATTTGAACAATAACTTATCCTTCCCTATTCTTTTCAGCTTCTTATTTCTATCCGAAGCCGTGGGATAAGTGCGATCGTTCTTTACAGTAATATCAACCCAGAATAAACCATCACCCAAATCAGTAAAATCGATATCGCTAAGCTCCACTTTCGGAAACTGACTGGCACAGTACATCACAAACTGAGCATTTTTAAGAGCTTCCGGCTCAATGTATCTTGCCGGAGGAGTTCGTCCAATATGCTTTTTTGCTGAACCTCCAATCCAGATTTCACCAAGATCTGGATGATCAAACTTATGTGGCTCAATCCAACCTTCTCCTGTCAACTCAATATCAATCCAATCCATATTCTCCTCAGCTGAAACCCTGCCATCACCATCCACATCTGCATCGAAAGCCGGTGAACCCCATAGCTCTATCAAATATGAATATGCCCCTAACATATGATAAGAAGATGCTGGAGCCTGACCGGTTAATCCGGCCATTGTTGGTCTGTAATTTTTAAGTATCCTGGCTCCGACTGTTACGATTTGGGTTTGAACATCCATATCATGCTGAAATTCCCGCGGAACCTGGCGATCAAATAGTTGTGCATATTTATTTGTTTTCCTCATTTCGACCAAGCGGTCCGCAACTGACATTCTTGGCGACCTTCCCATACCATATGGTCTTGAAACCTGACTTTGTTGGGTACTTGCCTTCTTTACAGGTTGAGGTGCCTGGAACATTATAAGCCGACCCGTATTGTGATAATGGAAGCTCGCAAATATATTCGGGTGAGTAAGTTGGAAATTATAGGCATTTCGTGTACAATTCTCCGACATTGGGTATGGATCACCAGCGCTTAGCACCCAGCCATAAGGATAATTCCTGTTTGGATCAGGCCCTCCGATATCATCCTCATTTATTCTGCCATCTCCATCATTATCGAAACCCTCAGAACCAATCCTCTTAAATCTCATACCCGGGTAGTCGGTTTCCTCCCCTATGGATACAAAGCGGCGTTTGTCAACAGAAAGCTTCAGATTACCTTTTGGATCCTCTATATACATGTAAGAAAGCTGGCCATCACCATCCACATCCTCAGTTTGATCCTCGTCATACAAACCATCACCATCATTATCCTCGGGGCGGTATGTCTCCCTGGGGTTATGTGCTGTATTAGGATATTCAACAAAAGAGGCATTCGCATCCACATTCAAACCTGGCAGAATATAAAATGTATAGTTGTCGACCAGATTTTGGACATATTCATCATAATCATATCGAGTAAGGAGGTACCATGATAAATAGAGTGAACACATTATACCATTAACCTCATTGCCATGAACTGCACCATCAACCCACATTGCAGTCTTGGAATTATGATCACCGGATTTTTTGTTGGTAATGGTCAATAGATATTGATCCCTTCCCATCCTGGTCTGCCCAATGCTTTCAACTGTTGCCAGCTCTGGGTATTTTTTCGCCATATCCTTCATCATATTTGTCCACTCATCGTATGAATAATATCTCTTCCAGCTGACGGGGAAATCCAACTCACCGTGATATCCACCGGGTGATTCCTGCAGTTTGTTCTGAGCCGTCAACTGGGTTGACATCATACCCATTACAAAAACAAGAATTATTCCAATGACCCGGATGTTTGATAAGTATTGCATAATTGAGGAAGGCTTTTCTATCTGAAAATTCTTGTAAATCCTATTGTTTTTATCTGTTTTCTTCATGATTAACTCCTCCCTTATTTAATTTCAACTTCTTTAACTGCAGTGCCGCCTTTTTGGGAGGTGGCTACGATCTTCAATGGTGAATTGCCTTTTACCTTTACAAGCCATTTCACATCTGCTTTGTTCTTTCCCTTCCGCTGGGTTGGTATCTTCATAGTTCCATCTAACACGCCGATCTTTTGAAAGGCCATACCCTGCAGAAATGTTACATCATCCCTGTTACCCGTTAGCCAAACAACATCCTGCCTGTTTCTGGAAAGCTTGTCGCCACGAGCCAGGTGAGTTGCAAGTTTACCGGTATTTTCAATCTTTGCAGTTACCTCAATAATTCTGTAAGGGCCAACTTTCTGCAGGACTTTACCGGTGGCTTCTTTAACATTGATGCGGGGTAATAATCCTGCCCGCCATTTTTCATATTGCCAGTGGGTCTCACATATTTTTAATAGTGATTCTCCGGGAAAAGCATTATTGCTCCCGTATTGAGCACGCCAACCGCCGATCTCACCATCACCTAGTTCCGGATGCTTATAGGCTTTCCACTCAAGGAATAGTTTACCATCAAATTCATCTTCCTGATATTTTATAGCAGCCCTCTGATACTCTTTATAGGCATCATCACCTTCGAAAGAATGTCCGGGAAGGTCCTTCCTGTAGTTCCATAACTCTGTAGTAAGAGAATACACGCCCATCTGCTGATAGGCCCAGTCGGCCTGCAGTCCAAAACCATATCTCTTGTTCTCTTTCTCTCTAAAACTCACCTTCCAGGTGCGAGGCAATTCATAGCCTCTCTTGATAGCAAAGGGATTTTCACTTTCCTTTTCCAGGATTTTCCTGTATTCACTTATAGAATCCGGATATTGCCATGCCTTTGGAACATCAACATTCATTAATTCCAAATACTTCTTTCCCATAACCAGATCATAA
>JAUVKA010000137.1 GCA_030592205.1 Bacteroidota bacterium
CAGGAAGCTCACTCATAAATCTTTTTACAATTGGCAGCGCCTTTTCAGCATTTCCATTTGACAACAAAACATCTACCAGGCCCATGGCAGGTCTCCAATCTTTTTGATCCAGTTCATATGCCCTAAGCATATCTGCCATTCGTTTTTCAGGGTCGTTGAGAAGTTTGGCTCTGGCAACATAAAATGGAGCAAAATCCGGAATCAACCCACATGCATCAAACATCTCTGCAGCCTTCTTTTCAAGCCCTTTGCCCCAATAGATCAGTCCTAAATAATACTTCAGTTTCCAATTGTCATTCTGAATAATCAGATTTTCAAGAATTTCAGCTGTTTCATTTCTGAATGGAAAAACCAGTTCAGGAGAAGCGGATATCACTCTTTGCAGGTGCTCATCTGCATTTTCTAAATCCAGCTTAGCCAGCCAAATGTCCCTCACAGGATAATCAGGGGCAAGGGAGAGAACTGTTATAGCCTCATCTTTACAGCCCAATTCACTATAAAAGATACCTAATTCAATATAAGATTCGTAAGGCAATTCATTGGTAATGTGGCTTACAAATTCCTTTTTATCTTCGTCTGTTCCCTTTAACAGGAATCGTTCAAACCTACCAAAATGCATCGTTGCATCAATTCCAGCAATCTTGCGAAGACTGTATCCCGCCTCCCGGTATTGGCCTGTTTTGCGGTAAGCAATAACCATTAATTGATATGCAACAGGATTATTAGTATTGAAACTTAGAGCCTTTATTGAGTATTCTAAACTTCTGTTATTATCTCCTTCAGAAAGAAATACTTTAGCCAATTCAACATAAGCAGCCACACGGTAGGTAATTGAGGCAGCCGCTATGGAAAAGCCACTCTTGCTTTTTACTAAATCTCCAAGCTTTCTATTAACCAGTCCATAATAATAATTAGCCTCTCCGTCGTAGGAATCAATGCTTAAAGATTTTTGCAGCAGTTCATAAGCTTTCTGATAGTTCATCTTCCGGTAATTTGCTAAAGCAATCCGATTTATTGCAGGCAGGAAACCAGGATCTTCTTCTAAAACAAGATTATAAATATCCAGAGCCTCATCAAACCTTCTTTGCTTTTCCAATTCCAAAGCCTTTGTGTAAAGTCCATATGCTGACTCCCAGTTAAAATCCTCAAAAGGCTCAAGGGGACGTTCTACAAAATTGTCAATTGGATTTGAGGAATAGAGCTGTTTGTTATTCCCCAGATAAACAGTGAAATGCCCGGCTCCAGGTGTAAATTCAAACTCCACTTTTTCAAGCGGCTCCAGCTGTAGATCTAATCGGCTTACCACCTCCCCCCCGGATCGAGTCCGGGGCAGGCTCTCTACCTTTACTATCAACTGATCATCAATTGTTTGTAAGGCACTAAAAAGGATTTTATAATTCCGGTCTGTCTTCTCTACATTAAGAATGCCAAAAGGTGAGACTGCCACCATTCCTCCCGTTTCTTTAAGAGGAAACCAGATCTCACGCATAACATCAGTATCATGAGGGGGAAATTCTTTATGTTTAAAAGGGGTGAAAGTGCTGCTATTACCAGCCTGATTGAAGAGTTTTCCGGCCTGGAATTCGATATACTGACCGTCGTCATCAGTAAGCAAATCTTCCCATATCATACCCTGTTGTGACAGGCCCCAGATCCATAGTTTTTTCCCTGGCTTATCGTCGAAATTACTCCAGTGGCCAAATCCAAAATCATCATCATGCCAGTACCCGCCAAAAAAATCAGAATAAGAATTTAAAACATGATAGGATTTATAAGAACCAAAATTATTGTTCTCATAGTAATTTATGTCCCTGCCCTTTTCATGTGGCCATTCACCTACCTCTCCACCATGACTGATCCAATTGCTTCCAGGATAAATAAATTCAAGATTACCTGAAGATTTGGCTGCAGCATTCATCCAATGATAGTAGGTGCATGGCAGGGATGTATTATTGAACCAGCGTGTTTTAGTTTCGAAATATGCTTTATCGGGATGTACAGAGATTTCCACACTCCATTTTGTACCCGAGGGCAGGTCTGTAGCCCCAACCACACAGGAAACACTACCATCAGGATTATTCTTCATTACATAATCAACTGGAGTAGAACAGCTTGGGACATGTCCAATATCCCCAAAATTGTATTCTAAGCCACCTGAAGTCCATGGTCCACGCATAGCGATATTCCTAAATTTCACCACATGATTGAAATAAAGAAATTCCTTGCCGGTAGATTTTTCGACAGCACCCCATACCTTACCGCCGATATCCGGACAAACATAAACTTTAACGAAATCATTTTCGAGGACTACCATTTTCCATTTCTGGTTTGAAGCATGATTGGTATATCCATCAAAAGAGTAGTAAGGATATATCCTTCCGATCTTCGGCACCGGGTTAGGATCTGAAAAGGGGTAAGTTTTCATTTCAATCATTTCTTCTCTGATAGTTGCTTCTTGAGCAATACTATTATTAAGGACAAAAAGGAAAAACAAAAGGAAAGCGATAATAAGTCTCATATATATCCGATTTAGTATCGGTAAATTTAACAGAATAGCTTGATTTTACACTTTCGGAATTTCTATCTGATATTATGTTGTACGAAAAAGAAATATCCTTTTAAAAAACCAATGTAAGAATGCTACAGAATCAGTTGCCAGATGTATTCGGGAGGGAGTAATTTGAGGATATATTATAGTACACCATTAAGTATGGTACATGTTTGTGTATTAGTATTAAAATAGCTTATCTCAAGCAAAGTATATTAGTAAAATCATTAGAGCAAAGATTTGACAAAATTAAAATTAAGGTCTCGAATTCATTTGTGCAAAATATAGTCAGTCTTACGAAGGGGCATCCTTATTATACTCAACTAGCTTTCCAACAAGTAGTTTTAATAAATGCAATTGAGGGCACTCCACCATCAGAAACTGAGCTACTTCAGGGGCTTCTGATGGTAGAAAAGGACTATCTGGAAAAAGTTTGGGAAGAATTATCGCGAAATAAAGAATATATATACACACTTCTTTCTCTTACTGAAGGAAGTAAGAACATCTATTCAAAGCTTAAACCAACAAAAATTAATGTTGCCCGTGCATTAAAAAAGCTTGAGGGAATGGGAATTTTATTTTATGAAGAAGATATAGGATACTATATTGCTGATCCACTGTTTCATCATTGGATAAACCAACGTATATAATCGAATAGCTGATCAGCAACTTGCCTGTACCGAGTTTACTCACGGAACGCCAGCATTATGACGTTCCAAACGGGTTTCAATATTGGCTGTACTCCCTGGATAAAACCTATCAAGCCTTTCAGAATAAATAATGTACAATACTTTTGAAAAAATCCTATATTTGCAACCGCTAACGAAAAATTGCTGATTGATGGCGAGGTAGCTCAGCTGGTTAGAGCGCATGATTCATAATCATGAGGTCGGGCGTTCAAGTCGCCCTCTCGCTACAAAAAGAGGAAAGAATTATCTTTCCTCTTTATTTTTTTATCCCAATGGAAAGATATTATTAGGAAAACATCGTAAATAATTGAATTCAATATTGTAATTTTTATTATATTGCGAAAACAGCGACTACATAGACAAAATAATATGGCGGAAATAAAACAGATAGAACTGGAATTCCCAATAAATGCCTCTCCAAAAGTCCTGTATTATCGTTTAAGTACAGCAAGTGGCTTGAGCGAGTGGTTTGCAGATGATGTGAATGTTAAAGGTTCAATATTCACCTTTTTTTGGGATGGGAACGAGCAAAAGGCAGAACTCCTTCATAAAAAAGACAATAAATCGGTTCGTTTTCGATGGACAGATTCTGAGGATGATGAAAGTTATTTTGAGTTCAGAATCTCCCAGGATGATCTTACCGGAGATGTGTCCTTGATGGTTACTGATTTTGCTGAGGAAGACGAGGTGCAAGATACTAGAGAGTTATGGGAAAAGCAGGTGGCTGAATTGAAACATAATCTGGGTTCCTAGTTGATCTTCAAATAAGAATTTCCATTTAAATCCGTTTCGTTGATAAACAATAAAGTGAAGCGGCTCCATTTATTCATGATCAAATCCTTTCTGGGTCCATTCTTCATGGCCTTTACTATCGCTATGATAGTTTTGATGATGAATTTTATTTGGTTATATATTGATGAACTGGTTGGAAAAGGACTAAAATGGATAGTGATCATCGAATTGATCACATATGTTTCTGCAAGACTAATTCCACTAGCCGTGATTCTTGGAATCCTCCTGGCTTCCATCATGACTTTTGGAAACCTGGGCGAGAATAATGAATTAACAGCTCTGAAATCTTCGGGAATATCACTTGCTCGAACCATGTACCCGGTACTCATTTTTGTTGTTTTACTGGGAGTAGGTTCTCTATCATTCTCCAATTATGTAATCCCAGTCAGCAATATGAAATTTTTCACCCTGATGCTGGATATCCGACAACAAAGACCGGAGTTTGACATTCGTGAAGGTCAGTTTTATAATGGAATTGAGGGATATAGTTTTTATATCGGCAATAGAAGTAAAGATGGTATGACCCTTTATGATCTTATGATTTATGATCACAGTAAAAACAAAGGGAATGTTGCAGTTACCAGGGCTGATTCAGGATATATGCGAATAACTGAGGATAAAAATAACCTGATTCTAAGTTTACATAGCGGATTTAGTTATAATGAGCAGTTATCGGATGACAATAATATTCAGGAAAATAAACCGCTTCGTCGAGATATATTTAGCGAGCAGCAAATCCTATTCGAATTACCGGGCTCAGAATTAAACAGAAGTCGTGAAGATCTATATAAAGATCTTTATAAGATGTTGAATATGCGGCAATTAAAGGATACTGCCAATGGTTTATATGCTGAGTTGCTGTGGAGAAGGAACAAGGTGGCACACGAACTGCTGGAACGGGATTATCTACGATTGGAAAATAAAAAAGAAGTTCGGGAAGATTCAGCTTATTATTCCACAGCTGATACTATAATCAATCCTTTTGAGATGGTAAGTGAATTGCCTGTTAAAGGTCAACTCGAGGTATACAAACAAGCTCAAAACTTTGCCCGTTCAGTCCAATCCAAACTAAGCAATTCTGTCGATTACATGCAAATAAGGCAGAAATGGGTAAATATGTATTGGAATGAATGGAACAAGATGTTGACCTACGCAGCAGCCTGTTTGCTTTTCTTTTTTATAGGGGCTCCTCTGGGAGCAATCATCCGCAAAGGTGGACTCGGTACTCCAGTGCTGATTTCAATTATTTTGTTCATTACATACTATATGTTATCTAATACAGGAGAGAAATATGCCAAAGCCGACTTTGTTCCTTCCTGGTTAGGAATGTGGGGGCCAACTATTTTGCTGCTTCCACTTGGGGCCTTCCTGACCATTAAATCTAATCAGGACTCTAAAATCATGGTCGGAGCAAACTATTTATCTCTGTTTCAAAAAATACTGGGCAAAAACCGGTTCAGGAAGAAAAAAGAAAGTATGGATTCTTCAAATCAACAATAAAGTGTGGGGCTCCCAATCAGTTTTTTAAACAAAATTCCCCATCTTCGTCGCTTAGATGAAGCGGCTTCACTTATACATGATCAAGTCCTTTCTGGGGCCTTTTGCTTTGACATTTGCTATAGCGATGATTGTCCTGATTCTGCAGTTCGTCTGGAAGTGGATCGATGAATTGGTAGGTAAGGGATTGGATTGGATAGTAATTGTAGAATTGATCACATATGTCTCGGCAAAACTCATTCCACTTGCCTTCATATTGGGTATACTCCTGGCTTCAATTATGACCTTTGGAAACCTTGGCGAACATAATGAGCTAACTGCTTTGAAATCATCTGGAATCTCATTGATCAGGACCATGCTCCCGGTTTTTTTCACTGTTTTATTGTTGGGAGCTGCCTCATTATCATTCTCCAATTACGTGATTCCTGTCACAAATATGAAGTTTTTTACTCTGCTCCTCGATATCCGACAACAGAGGCCGGAGTTTGATATTCGTGAAGGACAATTCTATAACGGGATACAAGGTTATAGCTTATATATAGGGGAAAGAAGTAAAGATGGCAAGATCCTTTATAATCTTATGATTTATGATCATAGTCAAAGTAGAGGAAATGTTGCTTTAACACGAGCCGACTCGGGATATATGCGGATAACTGACGATGAAAGAAATCTAATCCTGAATTTGTACAGCGGTTACAGCTATGCAGAACAATTATCAGATGACAATAGTATTCAGGAAAACAAACCCTTTCGCCGCGATGCCTTTTCCAGGCAGCAAATCCTTTTCAATTTACCTGGATCAGAATTAAACCGCAGTCGTGAAGATCTATATAAAAACCACTATCAAATGCTGGATATGAGGCAGTTAAAAGATACTGCCAATGGTTTGTATGCCGAGTTGCTGTGGAGGAGGAACAAGGTGGCAAACGAACTGCTGGAACGGGATTATCTACGATTGGAAAATAAAAAAGAAGTTCGGGAAGATTCAGCCTATTATTCCAGGCCTGATACAATAATAAATCCTTTTACGCTGGTAAGTGATTTGCCTGTTAAAGGTCAACTTGAGGTTTATAAACAAGCTCAAAACTTTGCCCGTTCAGTCCAATCCAAGCTAAGCAATTCACATGATACCATGAAAATAAGGAAGAAATGGGTAAATATGTATTGGAATGAGTGGAATCGTATGTTGACATTTGCAATAGCCTGCCTGCTCTTTTTCTTCATCGGAGCTCCACTCGGAGCAATCATCCGCAAAGGAGGACTTGGAACACCTGTGGTAGTTTCTGTTATCTTTTTCATTGCTTACCATATTCTGTCCCTGGCAGGTGAAAAATACGCCCGGGCCGGATTCATCCCATCCTGGATTGGAATGTGGAGTTCCAGTATGTTGCTGCTGCCCCTGGGCTTATTTCTGACTGTAAAATCCAACCGCGACTCCAGGATTATGGCTATAGAATCCTATTTCTTGCTGATTAAAAAAATACTTAGCTTTGGCAAGCATTCGCTGAAAAAAGGGCATGAAGATCCTTCAAATCACCAATAAAGTTCCGGTACCTCCCAAAGACGGTGGCTCAATTGCCAGTATCAGACTGGCTGAAGGCCTTGCAATCCTGGGTCATAAGGTACAGATGTTGGCCATGAATACCAGCAAACATTTCGTTGATCCCGATATTATCAGGGACTTCGAAAAGCCAAATCTGGAAATTATGTCAGTTCCTGTTGATACCAGTATCCGTCCTGTTAAAGCATTGCTCAATTTGCTTTTCTCCAAAATGCCCTACAATGCAGTTCGATTCATTTCACCCGATTTCCGGAAGGTTTTGACTGATCTGCTAAAAGGGTTAAATCCAGATCTTATTATTTTGGAAAATCTGTATCCTGCCACCTATCTTAAGGACATAAGGGAACTTACAGATGCTAAGATAGTTTACCGGGCACATAATGTGGAGTATGAAATCTGGAGAAGAACTGCCAACAAAACCAAGGGTGTTCGAAAATGGTATCTGGGCATACTTGCAAACAGAATCAAGAAGTTCGAAACCGACCTTATCAACCGCTATGACCTTCTCGTACCTATCACCAAAAGAGACGCTAAGGCACTTGATGAAATGGGTAATACAAAACCAAGTTTTGTTTTGCCCACAGGATACATTGGCAAACAAGCCAGGCAACCAACCATTGTATTTAACAAACCGGCTGTTGCCCACCTTGGTGCACTCGATTGGATGCCTAACCAGGAGGGATTAATATGGTTTGTGGATAAGGTTTGGCCATTGCTGAAAAAGGAAATCCCTGAACTTGAATTTCATCTGGCCGGCCGGAATGCTCCCAAATGGTTTGAAAAACGAATAATCGGCCCGGGCATTATATATCATGGTGAGATCGAAGACGCCGAGAAATTTTTACAAACTTTTCCTATTCACATTGTTCCTCTGTTTTCAGGAAGTGGCATGAGGATTAAAATTGTTGAGGCCATGGCAAATGGCAGGGCGGTTGTAACCACCACAATAGGTACAGAAGGGATTGACACACAAGATAAAATCAATATACTGGTGGCTGACACTCCGTTTTCATTTTCCTCAGCTATAGTAAAAGCAATTGATGATCCGAATTATTGTCAGGAAATTGGCAAAAATGCTTTTACCTTTGTTGTCGATAAACTTAATAATGAAAAATTAGTTGCGGGGTTTATTCAATTCCTGAACAATAACGCATGATTATAGCTGCTATCATATTCTGGTTGAGCCTTGCTGCAGTTTTTCACAGCTACATTCTTTTTCCTGTTATCCTTCGGGTAATGGCCTCTAAAAAAAAATCCCCATGGAAGGAAGGAACAGGAACAAATCTACCTAAGCTTAGTATTCTGATTTCTGCATTTAATGAGGAAGTAGTTATCCTGGATAAAATCAAAAGTATTCTCCAAACAGATTATCCAGCTGACCAATTTGAGATACTAGTTGGTTCTGACTGCTCAACTGATCAAACTAATGTAATCCTTTCTGAATTAGCCAAAAATCCAGGCAACAAACTGAGTTTTTTTCCTTTCGAAACCAGGCAAGGTAAACCTGAGATAATCAACATACTTTCTAAACATGCAAAAGGGGAGATATTGATCCTTTCCGACGCCAATGTCATGTTTAACGAGCTTACTATCAGGGAGCTAATGATTCCGTTTTCTGATCCTCACATTGGCCTTGTCGACAGTCAGATGATAAATACAGGAATAAAACGGGAAGGAATTAGTCAGCAGGAAAAGGCCTATATTTCAAGAGAGGTCAGGATCAAACATGAAGAAAGTCTAATTTGGGGAACAATGATGGGCCCCTTCGGGGGATGTTTTGCCATTCGCAAATCACTTTTCAAACCTGTACCCTCGAATTTTCTGGTGGATGATTTCTACCTCAATATGCTTGTTCTGGAATCAGGCTTTAAAGCTGTCAACAATCCTAAGGCCAAGGTATTTGAGGATGTTTCCAATGACCTGGCTATCGAATTCA
>JAUVKA010000144.1 GCA_030592205.1 Bacteroidota bacterium
CTTACCATTTTGTTGAGGATGATGTTGAACAGCTTTATCAGGATGACAAGAAATTGGTTCGCATATATGGTATTTTCACAATAATTGCTCTTATCATTTCCTCACTTGGACTATTTAGTTTCTCCATTTACGATGTTCAACAACGATTCAAAGAGATAGGTATAAGGAAGGCTAATGGTTCAGGGATTTGGGAAACAGTCTTTTACCTTACAAAAAATGTTTTCATCCTATTAGGAATCTCTTTTGTAATTGCAATACCAATAGCCTGGTTTGGTATCTATAAGTATCTGGAAGGATTTGCCAATAAGGCTCCATTATCATGGTGGATATTTGCTCTGGCGGGATTATTTACCCTGATAATATCGATACTGACGGTAATTGCACAAAGTTATAGAGCTGCATCGAGGAATCCGGTGGAGGCATTGCGGTATGAATAAGCTGACAATCTCAAAATGAGTTTTAGGATGGTATGAAGCAAATAAGTTAACTTTTTCGGAGTTTATTCCGAATTAGTTGTCTAAATCCGGAGTATGGCTATCTCCCTCTTACCACCACAATAATCGGATTGTCTTCATCATCAAGATTCTCAATAAACTTTTTTAGTTGGGATCTTTTTTCAGGATATTTAACCTTTCTGCTAAGAAATCTTTCTTCCTCCAGAAGATCTTTTAATTCATCAACCCAAACTAACTTGTACCATGATTTTTCAAATTTATTAGAAACAGGAATAAACTCCAGTCCACCATCCAAATCATTTAATATTGTGCGACTTTCTCTGTTATCCAAATTGATCATTTGCAGACTTTCCCTTTCCAGATTGCAAATTCCCACAAAGGGTTTTCCCTTATGAAAGAAGGTTACAAAAAGATTATCCTGATAGCCCGGATAGATCATGAAGGGAAAGATATAACGTTGAAATCCCTTTCTGAATTTAGCATGGTCGTATAGAAGCTTCTTTGGCAGGCGAAGTTTTCCCTGATCAAAAAAAGTCTTTTGAATATTTTCGGATTGGTCAATCTGGTATAGGGTATCACTAAAAGGCGGTAAAAAGCTAGCATTGCCCTTCCCATTGATAAAATTTGGAACTAACAGCACGTCTAAAATCCTTAGATTTTCTTTTTCGTAATAGAGAGGAGTGATTTTTCCCGTTGTATCCAACAGAAAATAGGAAAAGTGTCTTGAGCCCAATGTGTTTTGGTAATTTGCTTCCCCAATAAAATTTGGACCTGAAAGATGATATAGGTCGGAAGCATGTATTGGGAGATCTATTGATTTAACCTTACTTCCATCCAAGGTGTAATACATCAGTCTCTGAGAAATCCCATCAAACAAAATAACTAACTGATTTTCTTTGTCATAATGCAGGTTTGTAATAAGACTATACTCTCCGGGACCTCTACCATATTTCGCAAAAATTCCTAAAAATATTCCTGCCTTGTCAAATTTCATTAGATCCTGATGATCCTCACCAACTAAAAAGAATTCTCCACAATTTAGAAGATGAGCTCTCTGATCAACCAGACAATTTGCATTGGTTTCAAGAGGAATATAATCAATCTGATTTGCAAAATCACTTAGTGTCAGGTCAATGAAGGTATTCATACTTTCAAGGACATCTATTCTACGAATATCCTCCACAGAATTTGTCGCAGGAATAAAACTCAGAGATAAGAGTATAGCGCTCAAAAAGAAAAAATGCTTCATTGTTTTGGTTTATTAGTGCTAGCTTCGAACAAATATAGTAAACCTATTTCAGGCTCAAGATCCATTCCTTGAAAATTGGATTACTTATCCGGTAATTTTCATTCGATTTGTGAATCATGCTCTTTTTCAGGAGTGCTTTCAATGCTTCATTTAGAGATGAACTAACTGGAAGTCTAAACATATCCCTTGCCTTTTCCGAGAAAATGCCAAAATTATCCAATTTGGCTATAGCTTGAATAGTCAACCGTTGAGAGTTCGTTAATTGATCATAAATATCCTGGAAAATATCAGTTTGAGGAAGGAGTATTTTTTTTGTCCATCCCTCATTAAAATCATCCTTTGTTTGATCAACACCTCCCCAAACAAGATCAAATACTACAGATGCAAAATACTGCGTGTAATGTGGTTGACCTTCAGACTTATCCAATATATTGTCTATAGTATTTTTTTCAATAGGCAAGCCATATTTTTTGAAGTTCCCCTCTATGAATTCATATAATTCATCCTTGCCAATTTCTGTAAGGTTCATCTTGGCTGCAAACACATAAAATGGAGATTGAGGCGATGAAAAAATATTATTCATAAGTGATTGTTTGCTTCCTAAAAATATGTAAGAAATAAACTTATGCCTTTGGAAAGAAGTCCTCATCCAATTAATAAGAAATGGATCGATTCGGTTTATTTCCTGAAATTCATCAAAAGCAATACAAATTTTTTGCCCCTTACTATTTGAAACTGAATTAGGGACCTCAAGAATCGTTTCAATATCTTCCTGTTCATGTATTTTATGAATGTTGATTGAGAAACTCGGACTTCCAAATTCATCAAAGGATACTGATGGAGACAATCTCCTGAAAACTTTGGAAAGTTCTTTCGTCAGTTTCCTGATGTCGTCTTTCCAATCAAACAAATTTTCGGCCAGCACCTTTGAATACTTTCTGCAAAAATCATCTTTGGAGTTGATATTGTACAAATCAACGTAAATACATTTAACCTTATCCTCCTCCCTGAATACCTTTTCTACCAGTGAGGTTTTACCAAATCTTCTTGGAGAATAGAGCCAGGTAGAATAGCCATTTCTTATTTGACTTTTTAGAAAATCAATTTCATCCTTCCTGTTACAGAATGCAGAGTCATCAATAACTACACCATATTGGAAGGGATTTGCAGTTTGGAGAACTTTTCCCATTACTCTATTGATTTTATATCGTAAATTTACGTCACGTTGTATTGCGTCACGTAAAATTACGAAATGATATTGAATTGGCAAAATAACCGCATCAAAGAGAATAATTATCGCTTAGGTGGCATGGATATAGAAGATAATCTGATTCTTATGTTTTATACTTTTAAGTGAGATGTTTTTAATCTCCATCCCATTTATTCCACCTTCCATCACAATTATTTCATTAGCTGACCTTTTAATGTTTACTTCGAAAGAGTAAGCTAATACCACCAAAAATGAAACGAAGCATCTTCTTTTGCCTGATTCTTTTTATCGCACTAAGCCTATCCGCCCAGAACAGTGTCAGCATTTCAGGAAATGTTAGGCACCATGACAATCACAGTATCAGTTTAAGAATAAATGATTTTGATACAGACAGGATGGTGGGACCTGGGGATGCCGCCTATAGAACACATCATCATGATGCAAAAGCAGAGATTTGGCCTGACAGCAGTTTCACTCTTACAACGGATGAGATTACCCAGGCATTTACTCTATGCAAATTGACCTTCGGAAGGAAAACAAAGGAGATAATGCTTTCTCCTGGAGATAGTCTCGTAGTTGATCTGGATTACTGGACTTTTAATTCCGAAATCGAATTTATGGGCATTGGAGCAGAAAGAAATAATTATTGGAATGATGCGACCAGGACTTCCAAGGAAAAGGAAGGCAAGCAGATAATTGGTAATCTGCGAAATAAGACCAGGATCAAAGAGAGGGCAAAACTAATGACTGAGCAACTTGAATTTCTGGAGAAGTTTCGGGCTGATATTGACACTGCATTTTATGATTGGGAAACCAAAAGAATAAGATATAACTGTTACGACAGTAATGTGAGATATAGTATTTGGTACAATACCCGTTATTCAGATCATTTAGATGTGACAGAGCCTTATGATTCAGTGGATCTCCATGATGAAGAGGCTTTATTGACCATTCAAAGTTTCAGATCCCTCATAAAGAATTACCAGAAAATTCATATCGCGCCTCAAAGTAGCATCCCAAATGGAGATATGCTTCTTATGTTCCATCTTGGAAATAATAATTTTTCAGACTTAACAAGGACTTATTTTCTCTGGACAGTCATTGGAGGTGCTATAAATGAAGCCGTTGATAATAAAGAGAAACAATTAATATGGGAGTTTGCTTACAAAAATATTCAGGATCTCAAAACTAAAAACCTACTGGATGGTTTGGCTGGCAACCTTAGAGGGGGATTTGTTCTTGGAAAATCATATTCCGATTCCTGGATGAAAATAGCCATTGTTTTAGGCGTGATATTTCTTTTTGCCATTGGACTCAGTTATCTTAATAAATACAGATACAAAAGAGGCAAACCCTCAAGACTAAAAAATTTCTCCATCACCAGGTTATTTTTGATATTGGTTTTTCTTTGTTTTAACCTATACTTCTTTGCTGAACAAGGTGTGGACAATATTTGGGACCTACTGTATCCAGTTGCTATTCTAGTATTTATTATAATCCATACTTCGATAATATCCAGATTTGTAATAAGAAGGGAATTTCTAATTTATAGCCTTTCGACAGCCCTACTATTAATTGGTTTCTATTTCGCAGTCTTTTATGGAATCAAGGAAACTATACGATCGTTTGACCATAGTGATATATATGACAGTGTATTACCGATCTTTCTGATTACTTCAGTAATAATGATCCTGTTTTCCTTTGCATACTATTACGCTGGAATTGTTTCCAGAAATAGAAAGGGTTGGTCATTTTTATTGGATAGGGAAATATTGAGCTTTGAGGCCCTGGTTCATGTACTAATAATATCCATTCTTATCATAGTTTTTGCCTCAGGAATGTCAAAGCCTAATGATCTTCGTTCTTTAATGGAGATTATTCTAGGATTACTTATTTTCTATGTATCAGCTTTTTTTCTGACTACTAAATATCTATTTGAGAAAAAATACAAACAGTTTATAATATTCTCTCTCCTTGCTTTTATCCTTTTTGCACTTTCTGTAACTCTCCTTAGTAGTATCTTCACTTATACTCGCCTTCACTCCAGAGGATTACCATTCACGTTTTGGGAAACTCTGGAACTTCCTCATCTGGATCTTTTCATTTTTGCCCTACCAGGAGCTATATATGCTTATGCAAGAAAGCTTTTAAAGGATCGGGAGAAAAAGGGCTATTCCTTATTCCGTCAAAAAGAGGCTGAACTGAACCAATTGCGCTCACAGGTAAATCCTCACTTTCTATTTAACTCCCTTAATACCGTTTATGCTTTCGCATTAAAAGAAGGCAATGAAAAAACTGCTGAGACCATTGCCAAATTGGCCAACTTGATGCGCTATCTTATTGACGACATGGAAAAGGATCAGATCCCGATAAAAAAAGAAATTGGTTATATCGAAGACTACATCAAACTACAGTTGATCCGAAGTTCGGTTGATCATAATATATCTATAAATATTGATCTTGATGAAGAGCAACAAAGCGACATGATAGCGCCTATGCTGATGATCCCTTTCGTGGAGAATGCCTTCAAACATGGTATAAACCCTAATTCAATATCAGAATTTAAACTAAAAGTATCCTTTGTTAATAAACAATTTCAGTTCGTATTGGAAAATTCAGTGGATAAGAAGTTCGAGGCATTTTATAAAGAGAAAGGCTTTGGAATAGGTATCGAAAATGTTAGAAAAAGGTTGGAGTTTATTTATCCCGACAAGCATACTTTATCAATAGCCGATACTCATGATCGTTTTATTGTGATTATGAATATTCAACTCGAAAAACAATTAAACCTTAAACCAGAATAATGAGAACCCTTAGAATTATGATCACCATTCTTGTAATCCCTGTATTTACACTTCGAGGACTTGGACAACAAACAATTGTAGAAGGCACCGTCCACAATTGGCCAACGGATACTGTCTATTTATGTGAACTGCCTTTCCATTCACCCTACTCTTACTCTTTACAGAAATTTGTTTTCAATAAGGATAGCTCATTTAAGTTTACGGTAGATGGGAAAGAAAAGGCATTTTCATGTTTTATAGCTCCTAAAATGAAGGCAGTGAATAAGCAATTGGAAAGCCTCCTGTTTAATAATTTAACTGATGAACATTACTGGGGGCATTGCATTAAGGTATATACATACGGAACCTCAACTTTTCTGGTTGAACCTGACAAAGGACTGGATATTGAGCTTTCATACTCATCCTGGCCTGAGAAAGTATCTCCTGAAATGTATAAAAAGATGAAAGCCTTGGGAGCCACTACGGTTGGGAAAGACAAGATATTACAGATTGGGCATACCAAAATAACATTCAACAATCCTGATCCTGAAAAGCACGAATTCTATCAAACATCATTCAATTGGGATAATCAATGTGATATGGCACTTGAGAGATCTTCATCGAAAAATGTCATGTTTGCTCTAATCAACCTCAAGAACACCAGGAAAAAATTACTGACTGATCTGGAGGGAAGCAGGGGGAGCCTAAGTCCGGCTTTTTATGATTATCTGTATGCTGAAATCGAGTTCGGGGCCAAAAAAGAGTTTTTTAAATATCTGAAATATGAAAAAGCAGATTATCTCAGGGAGATTATTGCTTCCGGAGAGATTCCCTCGGAAATTGCCGAATTCATTGCCCTTGACAGATCTGTATTAACGGAAACAGGAATTATCAATGAGGAGTATATTGAGTATTTAGAGTTTTATCTGAACTTCATAAAAAGCCTTGCAGAGGGAGAATATAAGGAATATCACTCTTTTGATATGGACAAACTGGTTTTAGTTTCTGAAGAATTACCACCATCATCAGCCTATTATTATTTGGCCAATCAATTACTGCATACAAGTGAAACAGAAGAACTTGCATCAATTTGTGGGCGCTTCTTAGAAATGCATCCTGATATGGAATTAAATGAGAAGCTAAAGGGAAAGTATAGGATCGAGTAGAATTTTTTATACACAAAATCTTCAATCCAAAAAATCAAATATTACCTAATACTAAACCTAAAAACTATCATGAGGTCAATAATTATTCAATTTCTACTTGTCATAATAATCCTGCTATCAGGGTGTCAGTCAAATGATGGAGTAACCGTAATAAAAGGAAAGGTCCAAAATTCAAATAATGAATTTGTCTCGATGCGCTATTTTTCCAAGTTAAGAGCGGCTATGAATTTCGATGGTTTCAGAAGCATGGGTACCAGAATTAATAAGCACGGTACTTTTGAATTTCGCTCTGATGCCATAACCGAAGGGGCCGAGTATATCCTCTATACCGGTGATATCGGAGTTACTCTAGCTCTTTTCAGGGGTGATAAAATAAAGCTTGAGTTCGACATTGAAGAGGGACGCAAAAGCTTATTCGCTACTGGAAAAGGAGCTGGTAAAATAAATGTATTAAGATTGCCCCAATTCAATTACAGCTTGATCTATAATTCCAATCTGCCCATGGCAGAGTTTAAAGTACTGGTGGATAGCATAGTAGACAGCCGCCAGGCTTTTCTTGAGGCTATTTATGAAAAAGAGCCAGGGAATGACTTGGTTACGGAGGCTGTAAACAAAGATCTAATAGAGAGAATTATTAAAGAATCACCACTCTCAAAAAAGGAATACGATTTCGTCAAAATGGAAATACTTGCATTCAAGGCCGGTGTGTTGAGTGGTTATGTGTCATATTTGGCTGATCGACGGTTGGCAGATTCTGTTAAAATTGATTTCTCAGATCCTTATTTTGATTTTTTAAAGGATCCGGAAATTAAAAAAATTACAAACTATTGTTCAATGAACTACAATGAGTTCTGCCAGAATCTTCCCAAATATAAACATCACAGATATCTCCAAAGAATTGGAAAATCCCTGATTTATCCGGAATGGAATTCTATATATGATGATACTGTTTATATGAATAATGCATTTAATTATATTCGAGATGAAAACAAAGCTGAGGAATTTGAATATCTGCTTGCTAATGAATTCTCAATGAGCCTTAATATGGGATATTTTGACGAATATTTGGAATATAAGCATGAACTTTTTGATCACTGTAAGAATGGAAAATATACTCGTACACTGGAGGAGTTCAGCTCTCTTATTGAGACCGGACTTCAGAACTCTGAGTTTGATTTAGGTAATCCTGAAAAGTCATTGGACTCATTGAAGTTCAATAAAATTATGGAAGAGCAAGATGAAAGGCCAATCTACCTGTCTTTTTGGTCACCAAAGTATTCCGAAGCCTGGATTATGCCATTTCTACCTGAGTTTCTGGATTTTGAAAAAAGGTTTGAAGACAAACTAAGAATTATTAGTGTTTGTGTCGATGAAGATAAATACAAGGGACTATGGGCAGCAAAAGTTATTGATAATCATTGGCATGGAAATCATTATTTCTATCCTGTAAAATCAGAAAACTTAAGAGCAAATCCTTTTATCAGAAAATTCATAAGTAGAAATATATTCTCTCTTTGTGATGGGGAATGCTATTCTCTGTTCGATAAGGATGGGAAATTGATTAATAATAATGTCCCTTCACCAAGGGATTTTAATCAAAGTACACTCACGGAATTTCTAAACAAGTCTGAATAACAATACAATTACACAGATTAATTCTAAGCGATGAAATATCAATTTTATATCCTAATAGTTTTAATTACTGGTTTAATATGTTCTCATACCATTGCAGGTGAAACAGTAATCAAAGGAAAAATAATTGGAGATATTCCTGATAAAGTGGAATATTCTGTTCCTATCAATGGCAATTGCTATATCGGTTTCAGGGATCTAATTCATCCTGATTCTGATGGGAAGTTTGATCTGTCAGTTGATATTAGTCAACCAACTTTCATAAAACTGCAGATCCAGGGTATTTC
>JAUVKA010000081.1 GCA_030592205.1 Bacteroidota bacterium
AATCATGTACATCAACGCAGTATTGATCAACTACACGCAAGCGGATCTTCAACTCCTCTTTCACGAAGCCATAAGGATCATCCTTGATATCATCCTCAGAAAAATACCGGGGATCCAACATTGGGATGGCTGTCCACATAGCATTCTTGAACAGCTCACGTTTCTTATAGCGACTCGTACGCGGACTAGTGTTGAACATCTTGGTCATGAAAACTTGTCCTGCATCATAGGCCGGGAAGTAGTCAGCATCCTTTTTACCAAACTTCGTCCGGTTATGACCCATGATGTAGATAAAATGCTTTCCTCCAAAGTATACTTCCAGAGGCTGGACACCGATATGATTACGTGCCTCGTACAACTTCGAACCTTCACGTGTTGAAGGATTCCACATCATATCAGCTCCATTATCACCGGTTAACCAGGAACTTTCTCCATAAACAATATTCAAACGCTCGCCGGTAGCAACATCGATTGCATAACCAGGGAACCAGCCCATTCCGGTTTCGCTGATATAATTGGCTGCCTCGATATTGAAGGAGTCAACTCCTACGCCAATCTCTGCCGGAACTCCCCATTGATCAACCGATTGGTCGGTACGCAGATCAAACTTCTCCGCATTACCAATAGAAAGGGTTTCGTCATCAGTTGTTTCAACAACAGGTGAACGAGTCCACAATGCACGAACAGGAGTGAAGTAAAGGTCGACTGAGCTCAAACGCTGCTTCTTCGTATCGATAGCAGCACGGGCCTTATCGTAGGATACTCCATTGGTACCCAGATAGGTCTGCCGGAAAGGAGCCCAGGTTCCTCCAAGAACTTTCTCGTATACAGCATCACGGTCGCCAGAGTAATCGCCGCCGGTATAACCGGCACGTATCCAGTTCCTGGGACCACTACGGTCATCATCCGGAATAAACCACAACCAGCTTACAGAAGGGTCTTTAAATTCCATTGTAGCTTCAAGGAAGCCGTTGTTGATGGCTCCGTACTTGTAAGGAATCTCATACTGGGTAATATTTACGGCAAGACCCCAGTCAAGAATCAATTGCTCGTAATTGCTGGTTATCAAACTCTCAGCCCATACAGTATCCTGCTTGCTGTTATGCATATACCAGTTTCCACCGATAATCTTACCGTTCATGAAACTTGTACTAATATAATAGTTGGTTGAGTCGAATTTCAGGGTGTAGGTATCGCTTACAACATTCATCGGGTCAACAACACTCACTGTAATAGGACCTCTGCCGGCTTCGTAAGTAATCTCGTCAGATTTCCATGGAGGTCCAGCCATGATGGCATCGTGGCTCTCCTGAGTCATCTCAAGAACATTTATTCCATTACCATGACCTTCAATCTGGGTAATCTCTGGCGCATCGCCAAAGGTTCCCTGAATAACAGTGCCACCTAATTCCGGCGTAATGTTATGTGGGAGTGCCTGGTACCTTTTTATTGGACCTCCAGCCCCTCTTCTACCTGCTTTGTATGGTTGTTTTTGTCCTTCAAAAGAGTCAGGATTATTTTGATCATATTTCATGAAATTGTTGTGTGCATAAGCTATAGCCAAGTAATAATAGTCCTTGAAATTTACCAGTCTTCTCACTCCTTCAGCAAATACATCCTCTTCCATGACGAAAGTGTGTTGAATACCCAGATCCGCTCCTTTCACCTCTATAACAGGATGATTAGCTTCAATTCCATTGTCCCAGTAATAGTTTACAATACTACTGATGCCATCTCTGATATCGCATTGGAAGATTAGTCGGGCCAGATTTCCATTGTGGGACATGGCGTCAGTGATTGAAACAGTTTGATCTTTTAGTTGCCATACCTGATATCCCTGGAAATGGTAGTTTATATCGCAATCGGGGTCTCCGAGAGGGCAAACGATAAAGGGATCTCTTTCTTGGTACTGCTCGAGGTAGTTATTAGAATTTGATTTATTCCAGATGTGGAAAATAAGCTTCTGGTCCTGCTCAATAATAGTCAGTTCCGGAGCATCGGGGCCATCAACTACCTGAAAACAATTTTCAAAGAGTCGTTGTGCCTTTTCATCAGCCTTTAACATAGCATCAACTGATGCCCAGGCAGTTCCTTCGTATGAGCGTGCATAGACAACTCCTGTAGTTATGTCATTTACTGCCCCTGGTTCAAGAACGAAAGGTCCGGATGACTGTACCAGACGCCGGTCATAAGGTTCATTTCCTGCGGTTTCTTCTGTCCAGAAAGGCATTGGGATACCACCTTGCCCCCAGCCACATGGGTCGGAGTTGCCAGGGAACATGAAATCGGTAATTGGGCCGATTCCACCACCAGCCGGGTGGGCATTCCCTCCGTATCGCATACGCTCATTATCCTTCCAATAGCCTCTAAGGAAATTGTAATATTCCGGTGCGACCACCGGATCACAGTTTGTGTTGCAGCTTCCATTTACATAATATACAAAACGCCTCATTCCCCATCGCTCATTATCCACTATCCCATCCTCAAAATTTAGTCCGTTAATATTGCCATTAAGTATACATTCATTACAGATAAGGTTAAACTTTTCATCATAACTACTGCAATCATCCTTGCCATTTGGGTCCTGATAAGGGCCTTCAAAAAAATCGATTCCAATTGCCGGAGGATTTGCTCCGTAGGCCCAGGCTTCACCTGATCCATCAACTGCTTCTCCATTATAAAAATACCCAACTCCTTTTGAAACATGGCAGCCGGTGTAGTCGTCCCAGGCCCAACCCAGAGCACCATCGACAAACATTCCAAAATAGGTTTCAATCAGAGTATATGTTGAACGGTTTATCAGGGCATAGTTATAGAAGGTCATGTCATTCAGGGCATCATTAGTAGAAAATTCAAATGCCTGGGCTCTGATTTCCATACCTATGGCTTCACCACCAGTTTCGGTATGGATATTTCCCCGATCGTTATATACCCACCAAAGGGTAAGATCTCCGTAAAGACGAGGACGCCTAAGTTCTCTGGAGGTACCACAGGGCAGACTGCCGTCGAGATCGTAGAAAGGATAATCCCCATCAGCCGGGTTATAAAATCCATCATCATTATTATCCCAAAAAGGAGCCAGAAAAAAATCATAACCTGCTGATGCATCTCCATGAGCGGGCCAGTTCAGAATCACAGATGGTATGGAATAACCATCAAAATCCCTGGATCTTTTATCCGGGTCAGACTGATACCACTCCCTGAAAGCCTCAACCTGATATCGGGTGATCTCCTGATGTTTATCAAATTGGTAGCAGACTTCAATATCAGTTGTTCCTCTGGCATTTCCCTCGGTAATAAGTGGTCCGGTCCAGTAATCCACGCCACGACCCCGGTATCTGAGGGCAGCCAGTTTTAATTGGCCGTTAAGGTCAGTACCCCCAATCCAAATTGAACCAGTCCATAAGGCAGTTTTCCCCGATCCTTTTGGGACTTCATATTGCGCCGTTTTGAAGTCCCACCACATGTCACCACCCGTGTGTATAAGAGCCCTGACATTATTCAAAGATATTTCAGTAGAAGTTGTAGCCTCTGAGCAAGCGGCAGTAAGCCCCTTTTGCTGTAGGCCTGATTTATCATAAGCTGCATTTTCCGATTGTAGTGGCTGAGCCAGGATGTGAGTAACAAAAAAGATCACTGTAAACAGTAGTAGAGTTCTTAACATAATGCTGATTATTATTTAGCAGTGTCTTCACTGTGAATAGGCAATTCCAGGCACACCCTGGTTCCTGTAGGCTTGCCCTGATCATCAGTAAGGTCTTCGATATTTATGATTATTGGATTTGGATTTAGCTTGTTGTATAATTTTATCCGTTTTTCAATATTCTTGAGCCCCTTGGATTTGTGAAATTGTTTTTGACGTATTTGTCTGGCCCTATCCCTGCCTATCCCATTATCTTCAATAATAATAGCAATCATATCTCCTTTGTTGTGTATACTGAGAGACAGTATACCTTTATGCTTGATCAATTGTAATCCGTGAAGGATGGAATTTTCAAGAAAAGGCTGAAGAAGCATTGGAGGAATTCTAATGGAGTGGACATCAATTCCTGGATCAATAATTATGTGTGTGACAAACTTGTTGGAAAACCGTAGTTTTTCCATTTTTAAATACAGCTCAATTAACTCAAGTTCCTCATGAAGAGTGATGAAATTATTCTGGCTATACTCTAAAACCTTTCTCATCATCATAGAAAAATTCGACAGATAGTAATTGGCTGAATCCACGTCATTTTTCAGCACGAAATTCTGGATGGAATTAAGGGCATTGAATATGAAATGGGGGTTCATCTGCGACCTGAGAGCAAATTTTTGCGATTGGATTAATTCATTCTCAATAGTCAGGATTTGCTTTTCCATGTGGTGTTTGCGGGTAACATTGCTGTTCCGGATATAAAGCATAATACTGATTAACATGAGGCTAATGGAAATTATTCCGATTTTAAAGATTATAGTCTGCCACCAGGCCGGAACAATTTTTATCCTCATTTGAGCTTCATCGGAAATCCTCAGATTGTTAGATCCGCGGACATGCAAAGTATAAGCCCCAGGAGATAATTTTCTATATTCCACTTGATGCAGTCCACCCCCCAGCATTTGCCAGTCGCTTTCAAAATTCTCCAGGTAATATTCATATGTGTTTTTGAATGGATTGAGAAAATCCAGGGCAGCAAAATCAACTACAAATGAATTTTCATTATGTTTTAGATATAAGGATGATGAAACAGGTATTTCGATGGCATTGCCTTCAACATATTTAACAAAGCGTGTGAACATGACCGTGGGTTTTTCTGTTGGCCTTACTGTGGCCTGAGGGAAAAAGGAAGTTGATCCATTTACACCGCCCAGGAAAATTTCTCCTAACCTTGTTTTATGAAGAGAATTTATATTGAACTCGTTGCTGAGGATGCCATCCTGAACATCGAATTTATTGAAGCGTTCTTCTATTGGGTCGAAGTGTGAAAGACCATTATTGGTTGTAAGCCACAGAAAGCCTGCATCATCTTCAATGATCCCATAAACTACATTATTTGATAAGCCTTCTCTGACTGTGAAGTGCTCAAATGTAGCTGTTTCTGGATCAAATTTGTTAAATCCGCCGCCATTAGTATATACCCAGAATTCATTTTTTGAGTCTCTAAAAACTCCGAAAACATAATCAGAACTGATCGAGGTAAGATCTCCAGGAATTGGGAGAAAAACCTCCCACTCGTTACTGTTTATATTGAATCGATTCAGACCATGTTCAGTTGCGATCAGGTAGATTCCAGGGCTTTGTTCCTGAATATTATAACAGGCATTATTGGATAAGGAATTTGTGTTATCCGGCTCATTCCTGAAGGTGGTGATCTCCCCGGTATTGTTTTTAAGCCGGGATAATCCATTGAAGGTACAAAACCAGATATCATCGTAATAATCACGCATGATATTCCATACCTCATCACCAGCAATTGGATTCACAGGATCCTTCGTAGAAAATAATTCGAATTGTTCACTTGGAATATTATATTTATTAACGCCGTTGTGGGTGCTAATCCAAATATTTTCAACATCAAGATACAGGTCTGTTACCAGATCGTTGACCAGTGAATTTGGATTATCGAATTCATGTTCAAGGGCACTTGTTTGATTCATTGTGCGATCAAAAATCACCACCCCGTTTTGGGTTCCAAACCAGAAGGTATTTTCGTCTGGCTCAATAATTCCGTAAATAGTTCTTCCCTTGAAATGTTCTCGAAAAACATTTGGTTCCGGAATGAGTTTTGCTATCCCTCGATGAGAGGTTCCGATCCAAAAGAGGCCCCGGTTATCCTCAAAAATATCAAGTACTGAATTCAGGTTGAATATCTCTGTTCCAGGGATGAGATTCTGGGCGTTACTAAATAGCCTGTTTTCTTTGTTGAAAAAATACAAACCGAACTCCCTGGTTCCAACCCAAAGCCTGTTCTTACTGTCATTTAGCAGGTATGTAATCAAGGTTTTATTCGTCTTTTCTGTAATGGGACCTGGATTAACAAGGAAATAGCATTCGAACCATTTTGTTTCAGTATGATACCTGTTAAGTCCCCGGGGAGTTCCGACCCAGATATGACCTTCATCCTCTATTTCCAAAGCTGTGATGTGAGAAGAGCTTAAGCATCCCGGTGTGTCGCTGCCCAGATATGTGAATATTTCTCCGGATTCAGGGATGTATTTATTTAAGCCATTTGTGGTGCCGATCCACATATTACCGTTTAGATCCTCAATAATGCTTGTTATGTTGCTTGAACTGAGGCTGTTAAAGTCTCTCGGGTTTGATTGGATATGTTCGAAAATTTCGGTTTCAGGATCTAAAATCAATACACCCTGGCTTGTACCAATCCATATCATTCCACGGCTGTCAAAATATAAAGCATGA
Organism: Bacteroidota bacterium; assembly: GCA_030592205.1. GTDB lineage: Bacteria > Bacteroidota > Bacteroidia > Bacteroidales > UBA12481 > JAUVKA01. Next base: position 6,398 of record JAUVKA010000081.1, read on the forward strand.
ATAGTGTCACATACCATGCCCATTATCTGGTGTGAAGCTGTTGTAAACTGCTTAATCGAAAAATTCTGCTTATGAATTTTGTTCAGTCCGATATAGGAAGCAGCCCAAATATAGCCTGAATTATCTTCAATTATTTCAATGATTTCGGAGGAAGTTAATCCGATATCAGGATTCTGATAGATTTTTTCAAAAGTTTTAAAAGAGTAGCCATCAAAACGGTTAAGTCCGCTCCATGTTCCAATCCAAAGATATCCTTCCTGATCCTGATAGACGCACCTGACTGAATTTTGGGAAAGACCTTTCCCAACCTTGATATATTCTGAGGTGATGTTTTCCATGCGGAATCCATCTGTTTCTTGTCCTCTTGCAAGAATTCCATTGAGCAGTATCAAAAGAAAAAAAGTAATCCGAATCCTATTTTTCATACATGGGAAGAGTTTCTGTTTTGGGTGAGTAAAAGCTTATAGCTATCCCAACCAAATTTACACTTTTTGGATTAAATTTTGCATTTTATATCCTTCGGGCTTTTGAGTAATATTGAATTCAAATATTTTAACCCGAAAAATAATATGACTGCTTCGATAAATCTGACAAACCAAAATCTCAAAGAAGGCTGGATTCAAAAATATAAGACTGCTCCTCAACAGTTAAAGAAAATGGCAAAAGTGCAAGGATTGATTAGTGCTTTTAATGCTAATACAGATGCTGTTATTAAGATTAGCGGTGAAAGAATTGAGGAGTTATTGAAAAATCATGGATTGGATGAGGCAAACCTGATAAGGGATGGTGAACGACAAATTAGAACTAAGGAAGATGCAATGCGGGGTATTATTCACTGTTTCCGCTCAGGTATTGCGGAAGAATGGCTGATTGAAGAGGAGGATGTTTTTAACTGGCTTAGCGAAGAGATTGCTTATGACAAGCTTCAGATGGGAGGACAGGGGGGAATTGTGGCTAATGTAATGGCCGTCTGCGGAGTAAGCCCGGTTTATGTGCATTGTGCATCTCTCCCGGCCAATCAGGCTGGTTTGTTCCTTGACCGGGAAAACTTAATTTCAGTTGACCAGAATGGGAAGCTTCAAAAAGCTCATTCAATAGACAGAAGGAATGATACTCCATTGGTTCATTGGATTATTGAATTTGATAAGGGAGATTCCCTGAGCTGTGCTGGTCAGACTATCACCTGTCCAAAATCCAATCGATTTATAGCCACTTATGATCCATTAAACTTCAAACTTCATATCGATGAAGATTTCGCTGAGGCTATGGCTGTCGAATCTGACCAGGTTGAAATTATTGTACTGTCAGGTTATCAAATGCTGCGTGAAACCCTTGGGGATGGAAGTCCAGGGCGGGAACGCATTGATGCATCACTGCTTACTATTGATAAGTGGAGGTCCGGCAAGTCTGGGCAATTAGTCCATTTGGAAATGGCTTCCACGCAGGATAAGGTGATGAGAAAATACCTGTTGGACAGCCTTGCCAGGCGGGTTGACAGTCTGGGTTTCAATGAAAGGGAACTAATTGATTTATTAGAGGTTATGGGGGAGAAAGATATAGCAGAGATCTGTGCCGTGAATACTAATAGTGTCAACCTTTTTGAAGGGATGTTAAAGTTATTTTCCTACACGGCCGTTCCCCGCCTCCAGCTCCACATGTTTGGATTATATCTCACCATTCAAAAGCGGGATTTTATGGTTGGCGCAGAGGAAAGCAGAAATGGGATGCAATTGGCGGCTGTAATAGCTGCGACTAAAGCCGGAACAGGAGCTATTGATTCAGAGGAGGTTCTATTGTGGGCTAAAGATAGGGCTGTGTCGGATATAGGACTGCAAGAACTTAAGGCTTTGTCGGATCATATCAGTAAGAATTTTGGGGCTAATGAATTACCCGAAAAAGGAATTTGGGCAAATAATGAATTTGAGCTAATTGCAGTTCCTACGATCCTAATTGATAAACCGGTTACTCTGGTAGGGATGGGCGATACTATTTCCTCCATTTCTCTTGTTGCTGCCCGGTGAGCCTTCATTATTACTTTTGTGATTTTCATGATGGTCAGAGCTATCGTTTGGATGCCCGTGATTATGATCGTCTTTTAGGGAAGTTTACTGCTTTTAATTACTGTCATCTTTTCCCTGCACATTTCCCTCATGGTATATGGAATACCTCCTACTCCGATACCTGAATCATCTGATCCTCCAAAAGGCATCCAATCCACACGGAAAGCAGTATGGTCATTTATCATCACGGCCATGGCATTTAGTTTATCAGCAGTATCCAGGGCAATGTCTATATTTTTTGTAAAAACGGCTGCCTGGAAACAGAAAGGTAAAGAGTTCGCCCTCTGGATAGCCCCCTCTCTGTTAGAATAGGAATAAATACATACCACCGGTCCGAAAATTTCCTGGGTGGAAACTCTACTTGATTCAGGAGGGTTGAGTAGAATAGTGGCTTGGAAATAGGTTTCCGAGATTCTTTTCCCACCGCAGATCAGCTCAGCTCCCTGCGATACAGCTTCGTTGACCCAATTTTCAACGCGTTTAATCTCAGCGGGTTCGATTAGCGGTCCTATTTCTGTTTTCGGATTAAGGGGATCACCAACAATTAGATCATTCGCCATTTCTGCCATTTTCTCAGTCACATCGGAGCATATGGATTCATGAACATAAATTTTCTGAACTGATACGCAAACCTGCCCCGCATGATAGAATCCTCCTTTTACAAGGGCGGGTAGCATTTCTTTGATGTCTGCATCAGGTTCTACTATTACCGGAGCTGCTCCACCATGCTCCATGGCACAGTGGGTTCCGGGAGCCAGTTTGGATCTAAGATCCCAGCCCACTTTAGCAGAACCAATAAATGAAAGATACTTAACCCGTCTGTCGGTAGCCAGTTTTTCAGCTTCTTCATGACCGCAGATTACCACCTGGCACCAAGCCTCAGGCAGTCCGGCCTCATTAAGCATATCGGCAAAGCTCAGACAAGAAAGGGGAGTGCTCCGGGCAGGTTTGACAATAACCGGGCAGCCTGCTGCAATTGCAGTTACAGTTTGGTGAATAATGAGGTTAAGAGGATGATTAAAAGCAGAAATCGAAGCTACCACTCCTATTGGCTCCAATCTGGTAAATGCAATCCGGTTTTCTGAGGCCTTTGTCAATCCCATCGGTATTTGTTGGCCCTTTAAGTGCCCGATATGTTCAGCAGCAAGTTTCACCCCATTGATGGCTCTAAGTACTTCCACCTTAGAGTCCATATAGGGTTTGCCACCTTCTTGTGCTGCAATTATGATCAATTCCTCGGATCGATCTTGCATGATCCCGGCAAGCTTATTCAATATATCAATCCGACGATGGGCCGGCAACCAACTGGAACGATCCTGGTATAGCTTATCGGCCAATTGTAATGCTTTTTCAATTTCATCATTTCCAACTGTGGGAATAGTTTTGATAAGGCTCCGGTTGTGAGGAGAGTAAACGTTTAACATAGTAAAAAATTTAAGGCATTTTTTTGCATGCAAAAGGTAACAAAACTATGCAGTATTGTACATATATCATGGCTCATTTTATTGATGTTGGGGCAAAATAGATTGAAATGAGAAAAATGTTCTGCTACCCTTTTTAGTGATTATGCTTTTTTGTTCGAATTTTAATAACTTTATAAGATTATATCATTTTCAAATAAAATCCAAGGCAATGAAAAAACTTTACTTTTTGCTTACCCTTTTCGCTTTCAGCTCTATGGTATTTGGACAACATCTAAAGCTGCCCGAAAAATATGACCCATATGGAGCTGAGACCATGACAACACCTATACCTCCTGGTAAATATCTGAAAGGTGAAGGAGATGTTTTCTATATGCAGACCTTCGATTTTGCGGATCCGGATTCTCCACTAGGATGGTCCATGCCTGAGGGTTGGACTCAGAATGATTACCGTGATCTGGGTCATCAGTGGGTGTGGCGTGCTGGGACGGATAGTATAAAAGGGTGGTTTACTTTTGAAAAGGGGCATATATACTCCGAAACCCCTGAAGATGGCTTTTGGCTATTCCCTATTGACGAATACAATTATCGTGATGGTGTGAGAACCCTAGAGGATGGGGATTCAGATTTTATGATGGCACCTTTCGACTGCAGCGGGAAGTCATCTGTGATCTTTCGCATGAACCAGCATTTTCGTCACTGTTGTGGATCTGCAGTCGTATCGATGTTTGTAAGTAATGACCAGGGCGTGCATTGGGCGGAATTCAGCATGCGGTTTGGGTCAACAACAAACAACTTTGGCCCCAGAAATCGGGTAGAGGTAAATATTTCAGAAGTGGCAGCAGGTATGCCAGATGTATGGATCAAATTTGTATGGAAGAATGCAAGACATTATTTCTGGGCCATTGATGACATAAGTCTGTCGGCGGGTTACACTAATGAGCTGCAATTGGAAGATACCTGGCAGTATTTTACTGACAATGACGATGATGACGATGATGGCTTCGTTTTCATGACTCCTTTATCACAAATTGGCGAAAATGGTTTCGGTGGCTATACTTTTGCCGGTGCTGTTTTAAATTTCGGGATGGATGATGCCTATACAGCTAATATGAATGTCGAAGTATTTAAAAATGGTTCTTCAGAATATAGCGAAACTTCAGAAAGCAGAGATGTTTGGGCCATTGACAGGGATACCTTTCGTGTTGAAACACCCTATATGCCGGATGCTATCGGAGACTATAAAATTAGGATGACTGCACAGGTGGAGCAGGAGGATGGAGTCCCGAGTAACAATATTTTTGAAGATACTTTTTATATTACAGATAGTGTGTATTCTGTTGGTGACTGGAT
>JAUVKA010000259.1 GCA_030592205.1 Bacteroidota bacterium
ACCCGCTTCCCTCAATCTGTTGAATAAACCTCTGGTCCGAAGCAGACTCAAAATACTATCCCCTTTTGACAATCTGATAATTCAGCGCAAGCGTACCCATGAACTGTTCGGATTTGACTATAAGCTTGAATGCTATGTGCCTGCATCCAAACGTAAATTTGGTTACTTTGCTCTTCCGTTATTATGGGATGGAAAGTTGGTCGCACGTATGGATTGCAAAGCTGACAGAAAAAAAATCTCATATGCACATTCATTATCTTGCCCTGGAATCAGGACTTGAAAAAACTGACGCTTTTGGCTTAGCCCTGAGTAAAGGACTTGTGTCTTTTCTGCAATTTAATGAGTGTACAAGCCTTACGATACATCGAAGCAATCCGCCTTCCTTTAAACATGAGCTGGAAAGATTAGTATTCAAATAAAAAGTCCTTTTGAGAAAGATTATCCATATAGATATGGACTCGTTTTTTGCTTCTGTGGAGCAGCGGGATTTCCCTGAATTTAAGGGGAAGCCTCTGGTGGTAGGACATCGTGGTCCCCGTTCAGTTGTTGCAGCTGCCAGTTATGAAGCAAGGAAATATGGAGTGTATTCTGCCATGCCCATGTCTGTGGCATTGCGTAAGTGTCCTGATCTTATCGTGACACCCCATCGATTTGATGTCTATCAAGAAGTTTCAGCCAACATCCGTCATATTTTTCATGAATATACTGACCTGGTAGAACCCTTGTCGCTGGATGAAGCTTATCTGGATGTTACACAAGCCAAGAAAGGACCGGCATCAGCTTCATTAATTGCAAAGGAGATAAAAAAGGAGATCCAAAACCATGAAGGCTTAATTGCTTCAGCCGGAGTATCCTATAATAAATTCCTGGCAAAGATTGCCTCCGACATGGACAAGCCGGATGGCTTTTTCCTCATAGAACCTGCAGATGCTGAAGGGTTTTTAGAGGACCTGGATATTGCATTGTTTTTTGGTGTAGGAGAAAAAACAGCGCAGAAGATGCACAGGATGAATGTCTTCAAAGGTCGTGACTTAAAGTCTCTTCCACGAGAAGAACTGATCAAGCATTTTGGGAAGGCGGGGAAATACTTTTATGATGTGGTACGTGGCATAGATGATCGTCCTGTAGTTTCGTTCCGGGAACGAAAATCCATTGGAGCAGAACGAACCTATGAAACCGATCTTTATGACTTGGATCTGGTAAAAGAGAAACTTGCCGAGGTTCTTGATATCATGTGGACGAGGTATGAAGCAAAGAATAAGAAAGGAAAGACCCTTACCTTGAAACTACGCTTTTCAGATTTCACGACCATCACAAGAAGCAGTACTCAGAATCACATTTTCTCCCAGGAAGAGATGCAAACATGCATATTGAATCTATTGCCCCGAAAAGAGATTGAAAAGCGGGGAGTAAGACTACTGGGTGCCACCATGTCCAATTTCCAAATTGACGATCAAAAGTCCTCGAAACAAATGAAGATAGACTTTTAATGGCGTGATCAACAATTCATGGCCTCAGAACAGGAATACTCCAATTTACATCATGATATCCTGAATAAATAAAACAATTGCTGTATAATATTGTTTTCCAGGTAGAATGCGACTGAATGTATGCTAAACCTAATAGTGAATCCAAAGAGGAAGTAGATCTGAAGGATCTTACCATTGCGGTGCTCCCTTTTGTAAATATGAGTGCCAGTGAAGAGAATGAATATTTTAGTGATGGCATTACAGAAGAAATCATCAACGCCTTAGCTCAAATTGGCAATCTAAAAGTAACATCCCGTACCTCCTCTTTCTACTTCAAGAACAGGAACATTCCGATTTCTGAAATTGGGAATGAACTCAATGTTTCTACCATTCTGGAAGGCAGCATTCGTCTTGCGAGTAAGCAGATGCGGATCACAGCTCAGTTGATAGATGTGGCTGAGGATTTTCATTTCTGGTCAGAAACCTGGGACAGAAAGCTGGTAAACATATTCGAAATACAAGATGAGATAAGCCTGATAATAGCAGATAAACTAAGAGAGTATTTTGGTCACCTCGAAATTCAGGAACATCTGGTAGAAAAACAGACAGATAATATTGATGCCTATGAATATTCCTTAAAAGCTAAATTCCTAAGGAATAAATGGAATCCTGAAGATGTGAAGACAGCCATCGCCTTGTATGAAAAAGCTTTGGAGCTGGATCCGAATCACAACGAATCACATGTGGGACTCGCCGATTGTTACAGCTTTATGGGAACCACAGGATTTATGCCCTTTGAAGAAGCCTGGGGAAAGACCATTAAATATACCAATCAGGCTCTGGAATTAAATAGTCGATCCTCCGGGGTTCATTATCAGTTATCTAATCAAGCCTTTTTCATTGAATGCGATTATGGCAAATCGCTTAGAGAAATGAAAAAAGCGATTGAATTAAATCCAAACAATGCTGAAGCTCAACAATTCCTTTCTTTCTTATACATTATTGCAGGAGAAAGGGAGAGAGCACTTGATCATCTTGAAATTGCGCACTGTTTAAATCCACTTTCGGACGAGACTCATTTTTTCAGAGCTTATTATCATTATATGATCGAAGACTATCCCAGATCTTTAGAATTGCTCGACATATGTTTGTCCGCAAACGACAAAAACATTCCTGCTCACTCCATTAAACCCCTTTGTCTTTTGAAACTGGGAAGATTCGATGAAGTGATCTCTTATTTTGACAACATCCCTGCTAATGTGGTCATCGAGGGAGAAAAAACGGGTTCAATTGGCCTGGCGTATTCTTTAAAGAAGGATGCAGTGAATGCCTCCAGATATTTAGAAAAACTAAGCGCACAGGCAAAAGAACCCAATGGTTATACTGCAGATTCCTATCTTTTTATGATGGCTGCAGTTAACGGGAATGAGGACAAAGCGTTTGAATGGGTCGAACAAGCGATTGAAAATAATTCTTCTTTATTGCTTTTGAGATATACTGATCCTTTGATGGCTCCAATAAGAAATGACCCCAGGTATGAAGCTTTAAAGCTTAGCATATATCGAACAGATGAATTTGAAGAGCCCATCAAACCAAAAAACGCTCTACTTGATAGGAATACAACTACTGAGTATTCGGGCAGGTTACTAACACATATTTCAGAGAAGAAACCCTATTTGAACCCTGATCTTTCCTTGCGCGATCTGGCGAAGCAAATTGACATTCACCCCAACCATCTTTCCTGGTTACTGAATAACAGTATCGGGCTTAACTTCAATGAGTTCATCAATCAATACAGGATTGAAGCATTTAAGTCCAATGCCAAAGCCCAGGAAAACGAGAACCTGACTATTGAAGGTTTGGCCTATGAAAGCGGCTTTAACTCTAAAACAGTCTTTAACACCTATTTCAAGAAAGAAACCGGTCTGACTCCCAGGCAGTTCCTAAAACAATAAGGATAAAGAATCCCTAATTCGTTCGGAATTATAATTCCGCACTTCCTTCTTAGAATTCAGAACGGCTGCTCCGTCCCAATGCATCACCTTTACATCAAAATCAAAAACACTTAAAAAACAGAAACCATGAAAGCAATTGAACTAACTAAGTACGGAGCACCTGAATTTCTTCAAATGAATGAAGTGGAGAAGCCAAGCCCAAAGGACAATGAAATCCTGATAAAAATACATGCAAGTTCCGTAAGCTCGGGCGATGCCAGAATGAGAAGAGCAGATCCTTTTATCATTCGACTAATATTCGGATTCAAAAGACCAAGAAAGCCTATTTTAGGAGTGGTGGTTGCCGGCGAAATTGAGGCCATTGGAGAATCTGTATCTAACTATAAAATAGGGGATCAGGTGTTTGGATCAAGCGGTATGAACTTTGGTGCCCACGCCGAATACGTATCTGTACCTAAGGGTGCTGTATTGGCTTTGAAACCAGGCAACATCAGCTATGAAGAAGCTGCTGCCATCCCTTTCGGAGCAACTGCATCCATGCATTTTCTTCGAATAGCAAACATTCAAAAAGGCCAGAAAGTACTTATCTACGGAGCATCCGGGGCATTGGGTACCATGGCAGTTCAACTGGCCAAGAACTATGGTGCCGAGATTACTGCGGTTTGCAGCACAGCCAATGTCGAATTGATGAAGTCTTTGGGAGCGGACCATGTCATTGACTATACCCAGGAAGATTTCACCAGGAACGGAAAGAAATATGATGTTGTATTTGATACCATAGGCAAGAGTTCTCTCAGGAAAGCACTAAAGTCATTGAGCGACAATGGACATCTCTTGCTGGCTAGTGCCGGGATTGGTACCATGATAGGTGGATCTATCAGATCAATATTTATCAAGAAGAAAATTGTATCAGGAGTGATCAAGGAAACAGTGAAAGACATGAATTTCTTCAAACAGTTAATTGAAAAAGGAAGCTTGAAAGCAGTAATAGACAGAACTTATCCCCTAGAACAAATCGTTGAAGCCCATGCTTATGTGGATAAGGGACATAAAAAAGGAAATGTGATCATCGCTATGAATTAGAGAGATTTTGCAATCCCCTACAAAAAGAAAGCCTTCCGAACAGAGATCGGAGGGCTTTTTATTTACTTTAAGAATCTAAATTTTCCTGATCATGGATATTCTGTCTATTCCTTTTCACCGTCTACTGAATATAGAACGAAATCAAAATGATGATGATTTCATTTTTCAGATCGAAGAGCGCCCCGAATTTCATAATCACCTGGGAACCTTTCATGCCTGTGCCCAACTATCCCTGGCGAAAGCTACTGCCGGAGAATTTTTGCAGCAACAATTCCAGGAGATAAAAGATGTAGTGATTCCTGTAATCCGCAGAACGGAAGTGAAATACTCAATGCCAGTAAACGGTACACTCTTTTCCAAAGCCTCCTTTTCATCAGGAAGCAAAGAAGATTTTCTGAAGGAGTTTGAAGCACGAAAACGTTGCATTATCCCCATTAAAGTAGAAGTATTTAATACTGAAAGTAAGCGAACACTATCTGCTGTGTTCCATTGGGTTATTACGATAATGACAACATGATACAGTACGATACTGGCCTCAGAGTTTTTCCGGTAATCCACGCATTTCCCGGACGTACTTTCCAATGTTTGTGACATTATCAATCCATATGCCATTGGCAGGATCAGAGGCGTACTGGCATATGGAATCGATGGTGGAAAGAAGGGCTGTCTGCCGGCCTCCGTCATTCATTTCGTGACCGGCAAAAACCAGCCATGCACCCTGCTCCCTGGCTTCTTCGATAAGTTTGAGAGCTTCCGAAAAGAACTTCCCATCGAGTTCCGTGCCATTCAGACGGGCCAGGTCGCAATAAACGGGATCATTGGGCCCTTCATTCATCCAGTTCCTGCCGGTTTCAAATCTGGCAGCCACCAGGGGCACATAACTCCTGGTATTCACACCCCTGCCCACATAGGTCTGGCCACAGGTATAGGCAAAAGCTGTGGGCCAAATCCCCAATACATGATGGATGAGGACACTGGCCGAATCCAGTTCCTGTGCCATCTTCTCCAGATTATAATCTTCAAGGGCTTTGTCCCGCGCCCAGGGAAAGTTTCCGGAACATGGATGAACCAGGGTATGATTTCCAATATCATGTCCGGCGCCTACAGCATCTTTCCAGTCCGCCACTCTTTCAAGCATGGCATTGGGAGATACATAAAACGTCCCTGTGATATTGTAAGTATTCAATAAAGGGATTCCTTTGTCTACCTGGCTGAAACGGGCATCGTCAAAGCTCAGGCTAAGGGCCATTTGTTTCCCCTCAGGCCAATGGAAAACAGTTACAGAATCTGCCCTTTCCATCTTATAATCCTGGGCAAAAACCAGGTTTACAATCAGTAACAGGCTGGCAAAGGCAGTTGTGTATCTTTTCATAATATCTGGAAAGCTAAGGTTCATCAAAGTTAGAATTTGGCAACAGGCTTTGTCTGAACCAATATTCAAAAATCGGATCTGCTTTACTGACGCTATAACGGATTATTTCATATATGTCAAGAAATACTTAAGGCTATAATCGAATAACATCTCCGAAGAAAATGGCATTCATAAAGAGTTTATGGGTTCCCATCCAGAAACCCCTGAAATTAACAGCCTCATGAAAGCTGATGAGTTTCCCGTCACCCA
>JAUVKA010000020.1 GCA_030592205.1 Bacteroidota bacterium
AACTTGAGTTCCTCAATCTCCTTATCCTGTGAATCTGAGATCACATAACATCTTTGTGTAGCATCAAAATGGCCGTCTGATGCACCTGATTTGACAATTAATTCAGGAGGCCTTGCCCAGGATCTAGCCAATGATGTTAAGGATGCAATTTCATCTTGCGTTGCTCCATACATCCATGTCCACCAGTAGGTATTGTTTTCTCCTTTATGTGGTCTGGGACTTGCCCATGCTAATGAGAAGTGCGACGGACGATCAGCAGCCTGACAATACCGCCCGTCAGAAGGGATCATTGCGACAGGCCAATGATTCCACCATGGAAAATGCGAGACCTCCTTGCGATGTTCATGGGCAAAGCAAGTGAGGTTACACTCGAGTTCAAATATCTGAAAGGGCTTATATTCTGATTTCATATTTACCATCATGATATTTGGTTTTTCACCCAGAGCATCACCAAAATGAATATAGCCCCCAAGCTCCCATCGTCCTTTACTTCGGAACTTAGGGGATTTTTCTGCCCAGCTGTATGTATGCTGCTCTCCTTTTAGGTTTGCCAGTGTCATTGCTTCGAGCTCGATTATGTCCTCTGGGCTTTGACCAGGTTGACAAAGGCCGATTACTTCTTCGGGCCATAAAGATTCACCATCGGAATGTAGTACGACTTTCCGAAAGCCAAGCTGATCAGGATAAAAGGTGTAATATTCATCAACCCAATCTTCCCAACCTGATATTGGATTGACCTGGGAATGATTACCGTTGGCTGAGGTGGGTAGGTAACGCCAATGCACGACCACACGAGCAGGGGTGTTTTCAATAATCCTCACATGAGAAAAACGGCAGCGTGGATCAAGCATGTGCTCGAGGCAACCATCCTGGTCATTGAAGTTTTCAATACTCTGATCGCCCATCCAGATCCCATTTTCCATCACCCAGGCAGGTCCGTATCGCGTTCCTCTCCAGAACACAACACGTACTGGGGAATCGTCAAATTGAACTACGATATCCGGATCTGATGAAAGTCGCCACTGAGCGTCCCATTCCGGATAATATTTCAGATGTGTATACGAGGCTCCAAACTTGCCTTTGCCCTTGGGGCCAGAAGGCATTACTCTAGGTGGAAGACCGGGTTCTGTATCAGGTTTTGAGGAAGCATAGATCTTAGCTATAATTCTCGCTGAAAGGGACTTATCATAAATACGGATTTCATCAAGAATACCATCAAAAGAATACCAACTGGGAAGTGTCGCAAATGCCCGAACAGGATTGGATGCTTCGATCTTTTGATGCGGCATGCCTATTCTCAACTCTTCGGATTCGGCAGGATCAAATTCACCTTCTACCTTCATCGTGGCAGTTTTCTCCCCATTAATATAAAGAATCACTCCTGCCTTTGCATCGAAGGTTGCTGCAACATGAGTCCATTTTCGTAGAGGTATTTTGCTTTCTGAACGGCAGATTTCCCACTTACCAGTACCAATGTGCAAACCCAAATGGCCCTGCGGACTAATCCCGAAGAAAAATCCTTCTTGGGGGGAGTTGGCTGAAATGTCTTCGGGCCAGCTGATCTCATCCAGATTTGAGTTTGTACTTACTGTATTTTCCTGAGCGATAATTGGTGCCCAGTTCCATGGATAAGCGCCAGGGGCGATCCAGGCCTCAAATGTGAAAGCCTGACCCAATTCCGGAACTTGTTCTGGTGACCTTGCGATGCATGAGGTATACCCATCCATTATAAGCGCCTTACCTTTCACGCCATCTACCAGCCGGTGATAGCCGCTGATGCCGTCCTGCTTTCCGCTTTCAGAGTCGAGAACAGAGTTGTCTTTTACATGGTCAAGGTTCCAGTAGGCTAAGGGATTGGTATCTAAGGTCTGCGAGTGACTGCTAAGTGTTAAAAAGCTCAGCATGAAAATGCTTATTCGTAACTTCATATTTTGATCCGGTTTTGGTTAATCTATTTGTCATGTTGCCCTATTGAAGTTTTCTAATCCATATATTTCGATAAGAAACTTCATTATTATGATCCTGCAGCATTAATGGCAGTTCAGGTTCTGAAATACTATATTCCTTGTTATGCGAAGCAGTAGGTGCTATAATTTCAACATTGTTGAGCACCAATACCCCATTATGGAACAAAGTGAAATATCCTGGCGCTATCAATTCTTCATTGTCGTTGAACTTTGGAGCAATGAATACTATATCATAAACCTGCCACTCTTCGGGTTTCAGAGAAGCATTTACCAGCGGTGCTGAGTTGCCATAAAAAGCGGCAGCCTGACCGTAAGGATTCGTTTTGTTTATGTATGAATTCAATACCTGAATCTCATATTTACTCATAAAATATATTCCAGAGTTACTACATTGCTGTCCTGTTTTTCCTTCCCTAACATCTTTTTCAGACGTTTTCCACTCAATATGTAGCTGGCAATCACCGAATTTTTGTTTTGTTTCTATATTCTTGGTCCCTGGTTTTATGGTAAATTCCTTTCCTGATACTATCCATTCAGGTGCTCCACCTGTTTCCACACTGACAAAATTGATCAGTGTATCCTTATCGAACAGAATAAGAGCATCAGAGGGAGGGTTTCCATTATTGCCCGGAGTTACTATTGCTGGCTCGGGTAAGTCTCTCCTTCTATTTTGTTCACCCGATGAAAGGAAATCAAAAGTAAAACTCATCTTAACCGGTTCAGAGTCCCAACCGTAAACGGTTTCAATTTGTGATTGCGGACCAAGATCTTCAGCTTTTTTAAACATGGTACCGATTGGAGGTATGGCATTCAGAAAAGAGAGGTCTCCTTCCTGGTGTTGGATAGCATCAGTACCCCATCCTTTCCGGACACTCTCAGGCGTTTCAGGAGTAAATAGTCGAAGGAAGGTATAAGGTGTATGACAATATATCGTCATATTACTCTGGTCTTTGTTTCTCATTCTTGCCCAGTAAAGGGATGAAAAATAGCCCTTAAATTCTGGATAGTCATACAATGATTCCGGGTCTGCTGTGATAGTATTATTATACTCATCCTCCCAAACTCCCAGGGTGGTCCCTTTCATGCGGTTTCGCCAGACTCTGAAGGGGCCATCACCCAACCTTCTGATTGAATGAATTTTATCCTCAGGATAATCAAATGTGATCCCTTGCATATAATGTCCACTCACATCCAGATCCAGCAAACCATTGGTTCTTACGGTCCATTTGATCTGATATTGTATGTTTCTGAATTTCGTAATATTTCCCTGGAATGAGAATTCTAAGATGTATTGACCATTTTCATCCCTGTAATGATTAATTCCTGATAGCTCTGTTTCCTCTTTGGTGATGAATCTTGGCCCGTTATTCATTGGGATTTCTTTCTTATTCTGATATGCCCTGGCAAGCACTCCAGTCTTTTTATCAAATTCAAAAGAGATATTATCTGTATGCACCAGGATTGACTGTCCTGTTTCATCTGCCTCGACAGGCTTTTCAGATTTGTCAGCTTCAGGTAAACCATATGTAGTTTCATCCGGTCCTTTGAGAGGAAAACTCCAGTTGAATATTTCTTTACCATGTGGATCCACAGCTTTTATATACAAGACATCGAAGGAAGACCAATTATCAGGTAAATCTACCGACAAAACACCTTTTATACCTGGCTCCAGATCAACTGCAGGAATATTACCTTCGATAAGAGAAGAAGGATCAGTTCCGCTTTCAGCTGGCCCTGTGAAATTTATCCATTGAGCTTCAAATTTGCACTGATCCAGGTTTGTGTAATGGTACCTGTTTTCAATGCTAAACTTTCCATCAAATGAAGGGGTGATGTGTTTTTTATCAAAATAAACAGGGGCCCAGATCTCTTTAACAGTATAAAAGCTTCCTTCTTTCTCACGTGCAGGTCCTGTTATCCCATCCGCAGCATGGTTTCCGTCAACATCTAATATATTGTTACGGTCTGTACGGACAATCGCCTCATCAGAAAAATTCCAGAGGAAACCACCTGCACATATTGGATTGTTCCACATCATTCTCCAGTAATCATCAAGCCCTGCTCCATGACCTTCATCCCAGCAACCATGCAAAAATTCAGTGGTGATAAATATCCGGTCCTGCATATAGCTGTCATAAGCCAGGTAATTATACTTGAAGTAATGAAGAGTATTTATTTTTCGGAAGATCTGGCGTGGACGTATAGTTTCCCTCTGTTGAATATCCCAGATAGAGAAATCATCGTCAAGATCAGGATTCCATCCTCCTTCATTACCATTGCCCCAGAAAAGTATTGAGGGATGGTTTTCATCACGGATTACAAGTTCTTCAACCAGCTTCCTGCCAATTTCAGTACCGTATGCCGGGGGGCCCCAGCCTGCTAGTTCATCAAAAACAAATAAACCAAGTGAATCACAGGCATCAAGGAAATGTTTATCAGGAGGGTAATGCGACATCCTTACCGCATTCATATTCATTTCCTTAATCAGATTGACATCGGAGATACTTATATTCTTATTTGTTGTTCGTCCTGATGTTGGCCAGAAAACATGCCGGCTAATACCCTTGAATTTTACTTTCACCCCATTCACATAAACTCCATCTTTCTCCCTTACTTCCACGGTTCGGAATCCGGTCCTCACTTCTGTTTGATGAAGTATCTTATGATCTTTATCCATTAATTTAAAAACCACTTCATAAAGTGCAGGGAATTCAGGGCTCCATGACTTAATGTCTTCAAAATGAGTTGATATACTGATTTTTCCTTGTACTGGATCCTGAATTTCTTCTTCAAGATCAGCTATTTTTAATCCACTCAATTCCTGCAGTTCCACTCCCATGAAGGCAGCTTTTGGTGATTCGAAATAAACATCAGAATTGAAATCACCATTTGCTCTTGCATCTGTTGATACTCTTTCAATATGGTCTGCTGGAAGTGCCTCAAGATAAACCGGGCGGAAAATCCCTCCAAATATCCAGTAATCTGCCCAACGCTCTGCTTCATTTACCAAACTATCTGAGGAATGCTTGTGAACAGTGACTTCAATCTTGTTGGTTTTACTTCCAAAATTCAGAAGCGAGCTTATATCATACTTGAATTCATAAAATGCACCCTGGTGTTTAGGTCCTGCCGGTTTCCCGTTGATTTTTACTACAGCGTCGGTCATCACCCCCTCGAACACGATATTCACTTTTTTCCCTTTCCATTCCTTGGGAATTAGGAATTCATGATGGTATAAACCATGTTCATTCATTCTGTCTTCCCAGGCATCTATACCATAATTATAGGATCCAAAACCCTGGAGCTCCCAGCAAGATGGAACCTGAATTGTTGTCCAATTCTCACTATTCATCCCATCGGAACAGTAGAATTCCCATGGAACGGTATTATCATTCCCGGTACCGGATAGATATTTTATCTCTGTGTTCTGGGAATACGTCAGGCTGGTAAAAGAAAGTAAAATCCCTACAAGTAGTAAGCAGGAAAATTTTGTGGTTATAGGCTTTGGCTTAAGCATTGTTAATTGTATTTATTTTATCGTTTAATCGGTCTTTACTTTTGATACAACATAGGTTTTCCCGGGCATTGCGGTAAACATAACTTCAGATGCCGCAGCGCTTGCACTGATGGATTTGATGGTCTTTCCATTGCAATGGACTTCGATCTTTTCTTTTTGCGAGGAAAAAACAACCCTGAATTCTCGTTCAAAAGACGTATTTAACTCTACTGATGTGTCCGTGGGATAGTTCACCTCCAGTTTGCCAAGTTTTAATCGCCGCCCTTTGGCATGGGAAGGGACCACAATGGTTCGGTAATCCTCCTGAATCCCATAGATAGTATTCACTGCTATGCTCCAGGCGGCAACCCCCCAGCAGTAATCCTTTACTCCTAAATTGCCTCCGGTGACACTGTTGTAACGTTCATAGGCATGGCCGTCATATTTTTCCACAAGTTCCTGCATTTTTTCAGCTAACTCTATAGCAATATCATAATAGCCATAGCGATTGAGACCGAGTGCAATTAAATAATTAGTTGGAGGCCACATATCACCTCGCCAAAATCCTTTCGGATCAAAGCTTGGCTCGTCCATGGATGAAGTAGTTACCGGGTATTTACTCCAGAACAGCGACGGGTCGGTTAACTGTTTGACCAGTTCTTCGGCCTGTTTCTCGCTCGCCAGGCCGGCAGTCAGAGCCAGGAAGCCCTGCAGAGTTCTAATGCGAATTTTTTTATCGGTATCTCTGTCTAGACTATAAAAGAATTTTGTTTCCGGGTCCCACATCTTCGCACGGATCGCTTTGGTTCGTTTGGCAAGATTCCTCTCGTATTTTTTCATCATTTCGACGCGGCCGGTTCTTTGGCACATCTCTATCATAGCACGCTCAGAAATTGCCAGGAAGCAGGTTTGATCGACACCTTCAATGTTCCCATACCACTCACCACCTGTGCCTCGCGTAGGATGCTTTGTTAATTTCAGATTATCAAGGGTCGCATGAAAATCAAATGTTTCAAATCGAGCTGTCTGGACCATATCACCAATTGAAACTCTCTTATACGCACCATATTCGATCAATCCGTCATTATCCACATCTCTTTCAGTGGCATACCACGTTAGAAATGCGTCCAAATACGGCAAGCAGAAATCCAGCAATTCCAGATCATTGGTCTGATTAAATATCATCAGGCATCCCCAGGCAAGAATTGGGATTTGAGAGTAGCCAGGCTGCGGCAGATCCGGATTGGTCACACAGGGTACCATGCCGTAGCGGTACGACCCTTTAGGTGCTTCCGGATTATTATCGATAACATTCCAGTAATTACGAAAGACATCATGTATCAATTCGTTATCATCCAGCGGAGCCCAGGCATTAAGAACAAACATTGGATCCCACTGCAACTGGCACTTGCCGTATGACTGATCGCCTGCCCCTGTGATTGAAAACCATTTGTAAGGCAGTCCGGGAAGGGCCGGCTCCCACAGCTTATCAAAGAGACAATCGATATATAAATTATGTACCTGCCTTGTTAGTTCGGGGTCTTCCGTATATATCTGTTCTGATAAGTTCTCTCTGGCATGCTGAATGTTCTTTTCAGCAAGAGTGTACTTCCGTTTTGCCCCTTCCTGACCCAGAGCCGTATTATTGAAACTTAATACACATACAAAAATAAGGGCAGCTCCAAAAATATCCTTTAGACGGCAAGTGTAATGTTGTATGTCATTTTTCATTTTCAAAAATCTGATTGTCAGTAAGTTCATGATTTCAATATTTAGGATTTATTACCTATTTATCATTTGAGTAGCCTGTTCTGCAGCCCTGTTTACCACATTGCGATGGGATTTTGTACCGGCAGCTTCTCTTAGGAATTTCAGGTCAGATTTAGATCCACACTTTCCGACTGATTTGAGTGCCTCTGCCATAACAAGGTAGCTGTCATCAGTATTGAAGATATGTTTAAACCTTTTAATATTCTTCTTATTCCCGTTATCGCCAAGAGCACTTATGGCAGCAACTCTTACCTTTGAGTTTTGGTCTTCTAAGGCAGACAGGAAAAGATCAGCAAAATCGATGTTATGATATTCTGACATATTCTTTAGGGCAGCTTCCCTAACAGCCCAGAAATCGTCATTTGCGGCAATATGATTCCAAACCTCAATGGTTTTTTGGGAATTGCTAAAGGCTTTAAGCTCATCTACAGCCCATAATCTTCCAGTCATATCGTCATTCATAGCCTGATAGATTAATTCATCTTCTGATTTTTTGAAAGTCCATTCCTTCAGCAGATGATTTCCATCATCAAACCTTACCATTAAAGGTTTAGTATCCAGTTTGAATTCAAAGGATTCGCTTTTTTCTTCTAGCCAGACCTTCTTTACAGTTTTCTTTCCATTACTATAAAAACCAATATTCACCGGAATCCTGTAAATTGGAACATTGTCCCATTTATCCTGAGTCTGTACTACTTCAACAGTTAAAGTTCCGGTAGATTCATCCCAGTCTTTACTGATATCAAAAACAGCATGTCCGGGGTGGAAAAGAAATTGATTAAAAAACCAGTCCATATTCTTCCCACTCACATCTTTGACACATTTCATGAAGTCCTGAGTTGTTACGGGCTGGAATTCATGTTGATGTAAAAATGTACTAAGAGTTCTGAAGAAAGTGTCATCGCCCAGTATAAATCGTAACATATGAAGCACACAGGCCCCTTTTGGATAGGTATGACTATCGAAGTTTTCTCCCGGTGAATTGTACCTGTTAAATACAATTGGCCTCATATACCTGTTATGTGCTTCTCTAAGGTATCCATTCTTCTTCCTGACAAGATCATATGCTCCTTCAACTTCTCCCCATGCATATTTTTTATACAGATGGTCAGAATAGGTACCAAAGCTTTCATTCATCCAGGTATGCTCCCAGCTTCTGCATGTAATAAGGTCTCCCCACCATTGATGTGCAATCTCATGTGCAATTATGCCTTCGAAAGAGAAGTCAATTTCAGCTTTCTTATCCGTTACTGCACGTTCACCAAGTAATGTTGCAGATGTTGCTTCAGCTCCTCCTCCCATATATGCTGAAATTACCTGATCATATTTCGCCCATGGGTATTCATAGTCATATATCTTGTTGAAAAAATCGATCATATAGGGTGTTTTCGCAAATGATCTTTTAGCATCTTCAACATTCCACTGATAAACCCAGTAATTTATTGGTAATGATCCTAAAGAGTCCTTTATAACAGCGTAATCAGCAATGCTAAGATTAAAAAGATATGTTGAGTGGGGTTTCTCCTGACTCCAGTGCCAGGTATGTTTACCTTTTTCCGTATCGTCTTTGATGCCCAATAAAGTGCCGTTAGAAAGTACTTTATATTTCTGATCAACCGTAATTATCATTTCCTGAGTTACTTTATCGTGAGGATAGTCATAACAGGGTATCCACTGTCTGGCTTTATTCGGGAAACAATCTGACGAAGCCTGGCGAGGACTTCTTTCGGTTTTGTCAGAAAACCTCAGGCCTTTAACCTGTTCAGTCAGGTAGTACTTTACAGTTATGTCAACTGTATCAATATGTGAATAAGCTTGTGCAAGACTGATAAATAGCTTATCCTCAGTTTGAGTATATTCCAGAAGAGCATCCTTTCCATCAATAACATCTGTTACTACCAGGGAAACAGCATCCAGGGTAATAGATTGTAGATTGTCATTTAGTGGCGACAGGGTGATCCTGTTTTGTCCTTTTAAGCTTTTTCCTTCCAGGTCAACGTCCAGCTCGATGCGGTAATGAATAGCATCAAAACTTCTGTCAGGTTCATGTTTCACAGGCCTGCTATAAACATCTACCTTCTGAGCATTTGTCGAAAGACAAATGGACATAAATGAGAAAGCAATAATCAAATTCTTCATTTTCATGGTTTTAGGTTTTAGGCCTTATTAATTTTTTTTCATATATGTTTCTATCTCCTCAACTGACCGGGGAAGGCCTGAGGATAGAATTTCACAACCATCCTCTGTTATTACTACAGTGTCTTCAATTCGCACACCTGTTACAGAATCAGCTTTTGCCATAATGTCGCAGGCAAAAACAAAACCAACCTGTAGCGGCTCGCTTCTGTCAAACTTATCCATCCTATCATGAACAGCCATTCCAATGCTATGATTGAATCCTCCATTCCTTATATATCCACTGAACCGTCTTTCACTTGTATCATATCCATTTTCCTTCAGCATTTGTTCTACTTTTAAACCAACATCACTAAGTGAAATTCCGGGACGATAATTATTCTGGCATGTTTCCCTTACTTTTAGTGCTAATTCGTATACTTCCTTTTGTTTCTCTGAAAACCTCCCGTTTACCGGAAAAGTTGTCGAAATATCAGCATCATAATAGTCCATATCAGGTCCACCATCCAGTATAACAAAGTCTCCATTCTCAAGAGTTCTGTCATACTGAGCATAATGACCATAGGCATGGTGTTCTGCTGACATTATGATGGTACTGAAGGCCTGCCCTTTTGCTCCTCCTGCCATGCATATATATTCAAACAGTGCAGCAAGCTTCACTTCTTCTGTCCCTGGTATGGTTTGTTTTATTACTCCTAAATGTGCCTCTACACCAAGTTTTGCAGCTTGACGAAGGACATCAAGCTCTGCTTTAGATTTGATTTTTCTCAGGCCCCATACCTGTGGTGAGCAATTTTCAACCTTTGCCTGCGGGAATCTATTTTTGAGGTTTTCAACAAACTGTAATTCCCTTGTCAGTCTCCCATCCCATTCATTCTCTGTCGCAGAACGCTGGAATTTTCTGAATTTTTCACCTGAGCATTCTCCTACCAGTTCTTCAGAGCTGAATGGTGTATAGACAACAGTTTCCTTATTTACCCTTTCATTTAAATATGCGGTAAAGTTTTCAATTGGCAAATAATTTTCAATACCTGTATATGTTACCGGATCTCTTACCAGATCAAGAGAAATATTTTCACCGTCGGCACTGCGTTCAGTGATAGTGAAAAACAGGGTACTCTTCCTGTTTTTACCATCAATTACGAGGATTACATTGGGCATTTCGACCCCGGCAAAATACATGATGTTGTTAAACTGATAAAAATGCCCATTACCAAGAGGAACTGATGCACCTCTGATTATTGCAATACCGTCAGGTAATTTATCCATTAGCCTCTCTCTTCTGGCTGAGTACTCTTCATTGCTAAAAGTCAATTGAGATTTAGCATCTGCTACTGAGAAACAAAGAAGAATTGCTGTAAGTATTATTATTTGTTTCATTTTCGTTTTGCTAGATTGATATTGAAAATAAATATTCTCCTGATCCGAGTTCGAAAACTGGATCACCATTATCTGATGGCAAGGCTTTGATTCCTTTTGCCCTGGATATTGGTATACCCCCTTCAGTAATCACAGCACCCGGGTTAGCCGGTAAATAAACCGTTGCAGTGGTATTTGTCGGATGGTTATCGTTTGTTTCAACTATATCCTTTACAAGCGTATTAAAGACTGATTCTTCCAAATCCTCCGGCACCATTCCAAAAATGAGAGGCCAGGTCTGTGCTGCCTGGGACCCTTCGTCATAATATCCATCATCCCTGTTCAGGAATTTATTATTGAAAGCATTTTTCACCTCAAGTGCAAGATGCTTAAATTTCTCTGCATGTTCTTCCTTTCCAAGCACCCTGGCCATTTTTTTAACCACTTGAATGTCGGCCCATCCCTGACGTTCAGGTCGCTGGGTGTCATCTGTTGGTACACCCATCTGTACATTCGAACGTTGAGATTGAACTGTGCACAGGTGGATCTGGTATCCGGTCTGTTTGCGTCCGCGTCCTTCTAAAACAATAATCCAGGTAAATCGTGGATTTTGATTATCCATTGCAATAGGGGAGGGATCGTATTCAACCAGAAGGTCCATAACAGGCCTCTTGGATAACCATTCCTTGTAATGATTTTTCATGCTTTGCAAAAGGGGGTCTGAGTCTGGCCCGGTTTGTCCGGACAACTTGAAAGAACAAAAGAGGATTGCAAGTAATAATATGGTATTTTTCATTTGCGCTTTTGTTTATCAATTCAATTCTAATCATAGCTCCTATACATCACCTTCCTCACTGCTTATAGATGACTGAATCCATATTTTATATCAGGGAGAAGGTAACCGCCTTCAATCCATTCGTTAATCTTCTTTTAATAGTTGTATTTTCTGAAACGTCATCCCATAATGGCTGCCAGGAGGATTAACACCAATACTTTCACCGTTCATGCTATCCCAATAATTTCCTGAGTAAAGCAGCCAGGCTGTTTTCCCATCTTTGCTAATGAATTTCGATGGGATATTTACAAAATATGCTTGTTCACCAAAATTCTTCATATAGCTTACCATTTTCCATTGACCTGTAATACTATCTGATTCCAACAAATAGGTATTCATTCTTGAGTAGGTGTTCCCGCCATCTGTTACGCACATTATATATTTTTTAAGCGGGGCATTGTAAGTGATTGTAACGCAGCCCATATTGTTATTCCATTCCAGCAAGGGCTTAATTTCTTTAAAATCATTGGTCCAGATTGGCTTTCCATTATCATCTTTTCCGCCATAGAACTCATATTTTGATGCATCATTGATATTTTCTACAGAAGGAGTTACCCTTATCAGATAAACTTGATCTCCGGTAATCCAGCTATCATTCCAGATTCCCCGACTTTTGGTGTCAAAAATATCGGCACCATGGGCAACCATGTAGGCCTTTCCATCAGGTGAATGCTCCATGTTTTTACCAAAATCAACAAAGTGGGGTGCACCAATCTTCACAGGGTAGCCATATTTACCGGTCTCTCCGAATAAGGGCTTAGCGGGCGTATGAGGACAAACTGTCCAGCGATGGCCATAATCAGTTGAATGTCTGAAGCCTACAAAAGGTCCTATCCATGGCCAGTTGATGATATCATCTCCATATTGTGTCCGTCCATTGGGATCCAGGCAATAAGTGCCGTAATACCAAACACCATTATGTACTAGGGATCCGCATGGATATCTGCCTCGATACGGGGATGCCGGGGAGCTTTTATCCAGCCCGATGCTATAGGCAGTCATACTAAGTGGATCATCCCCGATAACAACTCCCTGACCGGTTGTTATATGCACCGAATCTACCCATGATTGTGACCAGTCTGTATAGCCATCAAGTCTTTTGGTTCTGCCGTCAGTCCAGGGAGAATACATTGTGTCATTTTCTGCCCAACTGGGATACCAGGTATCGCCATAATGGTAACCGCTTTTTACCCCCAAAAACTTAATCCCGGTAAATTCATCTGATTGAACAAACGGACAATCAACTGGTATCTCAGACGCCCAGACGAATGGATCAAACTTTAATATTTCAGGTCCTAGATCTACGGTTTGAGAATTTGCTGAACCAATTATGAATACTAAAAGGATAAAAATCTGAACAAACTTAAATTTTTTCATACCAAGCTATTTTGTATTATTTTTCTTACTTACTCATTTCCTTCACTTTCTCAATCCCAAGTGGCAGCCTGTTCAGAGGTGCGCTGCGACCACTTGATTTCGATTGCTGAAGGAGTTCCTGAAGTTCCTTACGTTTGTCAGCCTCAGTGAAAAACAAGTTTGTTGTTTCACCAGGATCATTTGTAAGATTGAATAATTGACCTGTTGCATCAGGCGCAGTTTCAGGCAAAGCATACTTCTTCATTGTCCTATTTTCATAATTATTACCACCTGATCCCATGTGGTCAAGATATTTCCAGTTACCCTGACGAATCTGAAATTCTCCACGAAAACTTTGGGTCAACAAATAAGGTCTGATCGACTCATTCTCACTCTGAATTCCCAACATGACAGGTAACATATCATAACTATCGCTGGCGTCTTTATCCTTAAGTTTATATCCTACAACAGAAGCCAGGGTTGCAAAAATGTCTGTAGTATTTATCATCTGATCTGACACAAGACCACCCGGGAAAACACCGGGCCAACGAACTATAAATGGAACACGGTGACCACCTTCCCAGCCATCACGTTTCATTCCTCTCCAGCCTCCTGAAGCATCGTGATTGTAATCCTGACGCATCCAGTCAACATGCACAGTCTCAGCGCCGTTGTCAGAGTTGAGAATGATCATCGTGTTCTCTTCAATACCCAGTTTTTTCACAAGGGCCATAACACGGCCAACTATGACGTCTAGTTCCCAGACAAAATCACCGCGGGGACCTGCATTAGTTGCTCCATTGAATTCGGAAGCAGGAAGTACAGGAGCGTGTGCTATCTGAGTTGATAGTACCGCAAAGAATGGTCTGTCAGGATTATTCCTACGATGGCTTGTGATAAATTCAATGGTCTTTTCGTAAAAGATTAAATCTGCATCCATAAAATTAAAGCCTTCTGCCATCCAACCCTCATCATTATCCCAGAGCCATTTGCCACCAGGGTTGGGTAGTTTTTTACGATGATGCCGTTTAGTGGCCGGTATTGGAACCATACCATTCTCGATATAAATGTACAATGGGTCAGTATTTGGACAATTGGGTGTGATGAATGATTCATCAAAGCCTCTTTCATTGGGACCATCAATAAGCGGCGTGCTTTTTTCATAATCAATCAGGAGAGAATTTTTAAAACCACCACCCAATATCTCATTGTTTTTATCAAACCAGGTTAGACCCACATGCCATTTTCCAAAGACTCCAGTCCTGTATCCTTTAGTCCTTAACATTTCTGCAATTGTGAGTGTTCCGGGCTTTAAATAGCTAGGCCCTCCGGGTCCCTCAAAGGCTCCTCCTCCTCTTCCTGTAGAACGATATATCTGTTGTCCGGAATAGAGTCCGTAACGTGATGGAGAACATATAGTTGATGGACTGTGTGCATCCGTGAACCTGACTCCTTCTATTGCCATCCTTTCCAGATTAGGTGTATAATATGCTGAGCTGTCATTGTAGCAGGATAAATCCCCGTATCCCAAATCATCAGTATAAATGATGATAATATTGGGCAATTCCTGTGCAATAGATGCTACCTGTCCAAAAACCAAAGCCAAAACCAGTAATATTTTCATCTTATTCATTTTTCTATTCCTTGCCTGGTAACTATAGGCACATAACCTATCTCCAGTCCAGGAGGCGGTGTCATGATCAAGGCCGGATCAATTTCTGCCAGCTCACCTATCATTGGTGGTGGGAGATATTCCCGGTCTTTTGTCCAGTTACGATGGAGCATTTCTACCCGCCTCTGCATTTCTTCACGTTCCTCTTTACTCATATCCGCATTTAGCAATGCCGGCTGATCGGCAAATCTATACCAGTAGTAGGTCACCGTGCTGCCGTCTCCCAATTTCGCCTTGAATGGTCCAGCTACCGGACCAGGGGTTTTCCAAGAACTTTCTTTCTCGTCTGGAGTAATATAAGCCAGAGGCGTTCTTGGATCCTTATTGCTAAAATTAATATCGTGCAATTCGGTTTCAGCCGGTACATCTTCGGGTGCAACCGCAATCCACTCACCAACATCATCACCTTCTGCTTTTACCAGTTTATAATATTCAGGAAGTGTTATTACAGCACCGTTCCCGGTTTCTCTTCTTTTTATTAGATCACCCTCCCAGCGAACCCTTAGTGTAGCATTATCAGTGACATTCGCATCCATATAGGAAGTAATATTCATTAGTGCGCGTTTATCCTTGGGTATATGCTCTCCATAAAACCTCCAACTTGATCTGACGCCTTTTTTAAACTTTTGCTGGGAAGCCCCTTTCAGATCAATGATTCCGTCAGCTGGCTCTCCTCCCTTAAACCAGGCTTCGACATCGTCCCATAGCGCCTTTTTGTTATAGACCATAAGTCGGTGTAACAGATCCGTATTACCGTCTGGTCCAACGGGGTACTGTGTTGGTGCCATACGGGCGTATCTCTGACCTTTAGAGTCAGTGGCTTCAGCGGAATGAATATGCTGCGTTTCCATCTGAAATGGTTTGTTGGCCTTTGATGGACGTTGATCTAAAAACAAGCCTGCAATTCGTGGGTCCTCAACTGATGCACGGGTCCAAAATATGGAGTAAAGAATGCAACCGGGCCTTTGAAATTTCCAGTGTTAAGAAACAAGGTCCAGCACTGATTCCCGGTAGGAACGTCTTTACCCGCCGTGGTAGATTTAGGCTCTGTGAGTGGCAAAGGCAGATACCCACTGCCAAACAATTCGCCGCAAGTACCCTGCTTCAGGTTCAGTCCATCGGGGGGCCATAACACCCATGGACTTAGCTGTGCTACACCATACTTACCTTTGGGATTATCCCAATCTCTGCCCTGACCGGCACCAGGTCCGTTTGCCCATCCGACAAAGTTAAGCTGAACCCCACCCATAATAAATTTTGGCGTTGCTGTAGCGTACTCTGTGTCGCGCCACCAGCCAAGTCCACCTTCAATGTCCGTATACAATTTTTCAACCGGCAAAGGCCCGTCGTGCTGGGGATGCATCCATGTTCCGAACAAGCCGGATTGAAAGCTCCTGCCCGGATACTCTCTAATTAAAGGATAGGCCGCGGCATACATCGAGTAGCCGGCATTAAATGATTCATCAACTTTCTCTCTTTGTGTAATCAGATATCCCCCAACATTACCTTTTCGGACCGCTTCATCTTCATAGGCTTTTTCCTGTGCCGAAGCAAGGGGGGCAAGCAGAATGCAAAGAATTATATAAATCTGAACAAACTTAAATTTTTTCATGCCTTATGTGTGATAATTAGTAATTGTAATAAATCCGATCTATCACTTTCCATCCTTTTTGGCTTGGCAGGATTCCCTCCTGCATTGGATCGCAAAGTTCCAGCCATTTGGAATTTTCGGGTTCGGCATCCAGTTTTGCCATATCCCCTTCGAGATCATCACCCCAATATTCGTAATACCCAAACTCATACCAATCGCCATCGGCAAGCTGTACCATAAAAATGGAGAAATTACGCATATTGTACTTTGAGAGTAAATGTCTTACGCCTGGATTATCATCGGAGTGCAGTTTTTTATACTCTTCCAAATTCTCAGTTTTCACCTTTACTACCATTCCAATTCGTTTCATGCTTTTATGTTGTTCCCCATCAATGCTCACTTTTTCATTGGTGCAGGCAATCATGAAAAGTGATACAAAACAGATTAATAGAATTTTTTTCATCAGAATTATATTAATAGTTGAATAAAAAAACTGATTCTAATTCTTGAATTTACGTACAATTTTAAATACAAAAGCATGTTCGCATGGTTTGGTATCGGGAGGAGAAATTTTCAGACCTTCTCCTTTAACTAATTCCCATTCAAGCTCTTTCCCATCTCCTAACATAGTGACAGACGCAATCTCTTCAGGATAAATATGAAAACCTGCATAATTTGCAGGTACTAAACTGCTGATTATCACATCTTCCTCAGGCCATGCAAGAACTGTGGCATAAAGGATGTTGCCTTTTACTGAATATCTAATGTCCTTATTAGTATATACGACATCGGATTCATTGAATCCTGCATTACCTCTATTTAACTCTACACTTGTAGGTCCCTCTCCATATTTGACCCAGGAAGATGTACCATATATAGATTCGCCATTAACATCCAGCCATTTACCCATGCCAAGCAGTCCTTTTTTAGCTCCTTCTGGAATAGTTCCATCCCATTTAGGGCCAATATTCATCAGGAGATAACCATTTTTGCTGACCCTGTCCACCAGGTTGTCAACCAGTCGATCAATAGACTTATATTTTAATCCATCGATATAGCCCCATGCACCCTGATCATCAATTGAGGTATCTGTAATCCAGTCGTAATGAGTTAATTCAGGTTCTTGTCCGAGTTCATGATCCAATAAAGCAACCCCCGGAGGTAGGTCGTGGCCCTTATAAGAAATAACAACATCTTTGCCTCTCTCTATTGCCTTATTATAATAGTAGGCCACGTAATTTTTGACGTAATCTTCGCGAATCTTGTCAAGTTCAAAATCAAACCACATGAAATCCGGATCGTATTTATCTACGACTTCAATTAATTTTCCATACCACTCATCCAGAAATTCCTTGTTTGGAACCGCTCCTTTTTCATGAACAGGACCATACAAACCAGAATATTCAGGATTGCTGCAGTCTTTACTTTTATCCCATGTAGGAAAGAAAGTCCAGCTTGCAGCATGATGAAAAGCAGTTACAAACTTCATATTCTTTGCTTTAATTGCTTTTTCGAGCTCACCAACAACATCTCTTTTTGGTCCCATTTTGGCGGCATTCCATTCTGAATATTTAGTATCCCACATTGCGAAGCCATCGTGGTGCTCAGCTACCGGACCGGCGAATTTAGCCCCTGACTTTGCAAATAGATCAGCCCACTCTTCAGCATTGAACTTTTCTGCGGTAAACTTCGGAATGAGATCTTTATAGCCAAATTCTAGAGTAAGCTCACCAAACTTTTCATAAAAGTCTTTTGCTGCTCCCGACTCCGGTCTGAAATAAGCGGCATTACTATTCCATGTTGCATTGCCACGTGTGGCTGAAT
>JAUVKA010000141.1 GCA_030592205.1 Bacteroidota bacterium
GAAGGCCCAGGAGATTGAAAATGTTTCCGTTACTTCTTTCGAAGCAGTTCTTCAGGGGCGCTCTTCAGGAGTACAGGTAACCAGCGATAATGGCCTGGCAGGTGCTCCTATTACCATTAGAGTGCGGGGAACATCTTCATTATCGGCTTCATCGCAGCCACTTTATGTGATCGACGGTGTGCCAATAATTACCGGTGATTATGGTTCTGGCGGATTTGCCGATGGCACCAATGCCCTGGCCCTTATTAACCCGGCAGATATTGAATCCATTGAGATTCTTAAAGATGCTTCTGCCGCTGCTATTTATGGATCAAGGTCAGCCAATGGGGTTGTTTTGATTACTACAAAAACAGGAAAAGAAGGAAAATCCCAGATTAATGCCAGCTATTATGTAGGAGCAACGGATGTAACAAATCGACTGGATCTTCTATCCGGACCAGAGTATTTGCAAATGGCTAAAATGGCCTGGGCTAATTCAGGTAATGACACAACAAAAAATTATCAGGCATTTTATGATGGATTACCATTTGGAATAACTCGTGAAATTGCTGATTCAACCAATACCGATTGGATTGATGAAATGCTTCGTCAGGGACGTGTGCAGGAAGCCAATTTTAATATCTCAGGAGGAAATTCTAAAACAACATTCTTTGCAGGACTGACCTATCGGGATGATAAAGGTATATTAGTCAATAATGATTTTACCCGTACCTCGGGGAAACTGAATTTGACTCATAAAGCCAGCAAGCGTTTTACTGTGGGTGCAAATATGACCTTCTCCAATTTTAAAAACCATAGGGTACAAACCGGATGGGCAGGCGGCCTTGGAACAGCACAATCCCGTTCATTGCCCATTATGCCTGTTTATAATGATGACGGAACCTATTTCGCAGCACGTTCAGGTACAAATCCTTTAGCTTTTGAGGCCAATACAGAGCATGTGCAGGATGCAACATCTTTTCTTGGCAACGTATGGGGAGAATATATATTAACAGATTGGCTCTCCTTCCGCTCAGAATACTCCTTGAATAATATGTATCAGAAAGAATCCAGGTGGATTGGAACAATCACCCAGGAAAATGATTATGCTATGGATCGACGTGTGCGGGTTGAAAACTGGTACACCAATAATTTTATAAATCTAAATAAAACCTTTAACGAGATACACGAATTAAGTGGTATACTAGGTATGTCTGTGGAAAGCAGTTATCAGCAAGACAATGAGTTCTGGTCAGAAAAAATGCCAAACCCCACCCTGCATAATCCAGGTAGTGGAACAACTAAGGGAGGTACTGCTTATGAGGGTGGATATGGCTTCATTTCCTACTTCGCCCGCTCAAGTTATGCTTATGCAGGAAAATATCTGGCCTCGGCAAGTCTTAGGAGGGATGGATCATCACGTTTCGGAGAAGATAACCGATTTGGATGGTTCCCTGCAGGATCCGTAGGTTGGATTTTAACGGATGAGGATTTTATGAAGGGTGTACCTGTACTGACCTTTTTGAAAATAAGGGCTTCATACGGTATTACCGGGAATGCATCAATTGGAAATTACAGCTATTTCGGATCTTATTACAGCACTCAGTATTATGGTCAGTCAGGCATAGGAACCGGAAATATCGCTAATCCCAACCTTGGCTGGGAACAAGTGAATCAGCTGGATATTGGATTTGACTGGGGAGTTTTGGATGGAAGAATTACCGGTGGATTCGACTGGTATGACAAAAGAACTTCCGATATGCTGCTGGCAGTGAACATCCCTCAAACCAGCGGCTCTTCATCAGTTATGCAGAATGTTGGAGCCATGCTGAATACAGGTGTTGAATTTTTTATTACTTCAAACAACCTGACGGGAGATTTTAAATGGAAAACTGATCTCAATATTTCTCATAACTATAATGAAATTCTTGATATTCAGGAACAAATTATTTCCGGTGCAGCTACCGGAGGAACTTATGGAAATAATTATGCTCAGGAAGGCCACCCAATTGGTGCATGGCGACTGGTGGAATGGCTTGGAATAGATCCGGAAACAGGTGAGGAATTGTTCATGAACCAGGAAACAGGTGAGCCAAGCAGTGAGTTCAATTATGCACGTGATGTAATCGTGACTGGCAACCCTTACCCTGATTTCTATGGCGGTATCAACAACTCTTTCAGCTGGAAAAATTTTGATTTTAATTTCTTGTTCACTTTTGCATACGGACAAGAAGTGTATCGAGATGATGGAAAATTCCTTGAAGGCGGTATCGACGGTAACTGGAATCAAACTACTCAGGTTCTGGATGCCTGGACCCCGGATAATACAGATACAGATGCTCATAAATTGATGTGGCAACCCGACAACCGAAATTATAATTCAACGAGATGGCTTGAGGACGCATCATACTTACGCTTAAAAGATATTACTCTTAGTTATAACCTACCGGGCTCCTTATTGAAAAAATTTAATGTTCAATCAGCCCGAATCTATTTTAAAGGCCAAAATATGTGGACCCTGACAAATTTCTCAGGTTGGGATCCGGAGGTGAACCGGGATCATTCTCACAACACCACTCAGGGAGTAACATATTTGAGCCCACCGCAAATTAAAACTGCCATGGTTGGTATAAACATAACATTGTAAAATCCTGCAATTGAAAATCTTGAAAATCATGAAAACATTAAAATACATTTCAACTTTAGCTTTCGCAGGATTAATTTTGTTTACATCATGCGATAAAGTACTTGACATTCAGCCTAAAATGGATCTGTCGGATAAAACTGCCCTATCCACAACTTTTGGTTTGCAGGCTGCGATTATTGGAGCCTACGACCGCTTACAGGGCGGAGACCTATACGGAGGCCGATTATGGGTAGCCGGGGATATGATTGCCGGGACTGTTAAGATCTCGGGGGAACAGAATACAGTTTATGAAGAGCTCCAGATGCTCAATAAAACCATGTCGGCTGATAATCGGATTACTACCTCATTATGGCAAAATGCTTATTTTACCATTAACCTGGTGAATTCAGTTATTCAGGAAATTCCTAATGTGGATGACACCGATATAGAAGAAGCAAAAGATCGTTTGGAAGGTGTAGCATTATTCATCAGGGCTATGCTTTATTTTGATATGGTGCGCTATCTGGGTAATCCAAATACAGGTGAGGGAGTACCATATATTACCGAGCCCACTACGATTGATTATAAGCCAGCAAGGGACAATATCGAAACCTGCTACCAGAATATTATTGCAGACCTGGAACGTGCCATGACTCTACTTCCGGCTTCTAATAAAGACCGTGCAACTGATATTGCAGCTGAAGCCCTTTTAGCCAGGGTACTGTTTTATCAGGGTGATTATGCTAAGGCCGAACAAACCTGTACTAATGTGATCGATAACTTCTCCGGCGGCCTTGAGGAACTAATTATTGACAACTACTCCTCCACCAAATCCAAAGAGATGATATTCGGTTTAATGAGTACTGAAACAGACGCATCTGTAGGTACCCTGAATGGATACTATAGATTTAAGTCATCCGGAAAATTCAGTCCTTCAAATGATTTCATTCAGCTGGTAGCTTCCGAAACAGGTGCGGGAGATAATCGTGTAAAACAATTGTATGCTAATTATGAAGGTAAATTTTTCACCAAAAAATTTGATGACCGGTATATGAATGTTCCACTGATCCGCTTGTCGGAGATGTACATTACACGGGCAGAGTGCCGCCTGATACTGGATCCTGGCGATGCGGACGGAGGCAGTCTGGCTGACCTCACGGTCATTCGCGACAGAGCAGGTTTACCTAAATTTTCAAAATCCAGTTCCACTGCAATCCTGATTCAAAGGATTAAGGAACTTGCTTATGAAGGTGATTATCTGCATAATATGAGAAGGCTCAAAAGGGATGTTGCAGGCTTACCCTGGAATGACATCAAGCTGGTATATAAGCTTCCACAAAGAGAGTTGGATGTAAATCCCAACCTCACTCAGAATGAATAGGTTTTAGTTTAAACTGTTAAGGGCTTGTCATGATTCTTTTGGAATTGTGACAGGCTCTATAATTCTTGTCATATGACTAAAAAACCCCGATTAAGTTTCTGGCAGATCTGGAACATGAGTTTTGGCTTTCTGGGCATCCAAATGGGATTTGCCCTTCAAAATGCCAATGTCAGTCGAATTTTTGAAACCCTGGGTGCCAGTATTGAAAACATACCCATCCTTTGGATTGCTGCTCCTGTAACAGGACTGATTGTACAACCGATAATTGGTCATTACAGTGATAAAACCTGGAACAGATTAGGCCGGCGCAGGCCATTTTTCCTGGTTGGTGCAATAATTGCTTCCATTGCCTTGATTTTCATGCCTAATTCACCTGCATTATGGGTGGCTGCAGGGATGCTATGGATCATGGATGCCTCCATAAATGTTTCTATGGAACCTTTTCGGGCCTTTGTTGGAGACAATCTCCCATCCGAGCAGCGGACCAAGGGCTTTGCAATGCAAAGCTTTTTCATCGGTACAGGAGCTGTTGTAGCCTCCTTGTTGCCTTATATTTTCACCAATTGGTTTGGAATAAATAATACTGCCCCGGAAGGTGTAATTCCACCATCGGTAAAATGGTCCTTTTATGCAGGTGCTGCTGTATTTTTCATTGCTGTTCTATGGACGGTGATTAGATCTAAAGAATATTCACCTGAAGAACTTGCCGGTTTTGCTGAAGAAAGTGAGCTTGAGATAAAAGAAAAGAACAAATTAAGTTTAGTCCCTTTTGGAAAATTTTTCAGAAGTGGGATTATATGGACATTAACAGGAATTGTAATTGCTGCACTGATCTACTTCATTAAACTTGAAAAAGAACTATATATCCTTGGTCTGGGTATACTCGGCTATGGCCTTCTTCAGTTGATAGCAGGCTTATTTATCAAATCTGAAAAGAGTAATGGATTAACTGAAATCCTTAGTGATTTGAGAAATATGCCGAAAACTATGGGGCAACTTTCAATTGTTCAATTTTTTTCCTGGCTGGCCTTATTTTCAATGTGGATTTATTCCACAGCTGCTGTTACCTCACATATTTTTGGAACTGATGATCCAACTTCACTTAGTTACAACAAAGGTGCCGACTGGGTGGGCGTTATGTTTGCCGTATATAATGGAGTTGCAGCTCTGGTTGCCTTTTTATTGCCTGTTCTCGCAAAATACACATCCCGCAAGATTACTCATGCTATTGCCCTTGTTGCCGGCGGGATTGGTCTTTGCAGTGTTATCTTAATTAAAGACCCTAACCTCCTGTTCCTGCCATTTATTGGAGTTGGGATTGCCTGGGCCAGTATACTATCAATGCCGTATGCAATTCTTACCGGCTCGCTGCCTCAAAACAGGATGGGAACCTACATGGGTATTTTTAATTTCTTTATTGTCATCCCACAGATTCTTGCAGCCACTATACTTGGATTTTTAACTGCAAATGTATTTGGCGGAAAAGCAATTTACGCTTTGATCTTTGGAGGGATATCAATGTTCATTGCAGCTGTTTCTGTTTTGTTTGTTTATGACAAGGATGATTTGAAATAACAAAACTTCATGAGAAGATACCTAACAGAGCATCCCTGGAAGATTATTGAAGAAGGGTTCGATCCTGAGCGACAGAAGAGTTCTGAATCTCTTTTCAGTTTAGGAAATGGACACATGGGACAAAGGGCTAATTTTGAAGAGACTTATTCAGGACAAAGCCTTCAGGGACATTATATTGCAGGTATATATTATCCTGATAAAACCAGGGTCGGCTGGTGGAAAAATGGATATCCGGAATATTTTGCGAAAGTTCTTAATGCTCCTTCCTGGATTGGTCTGAAAATCACTTTGAACGACCAGGTTTTAGATCTAAATTTATTAAATATCAGGAGTTTTAACAGGACTCTTGACATGCATGAGGGTGTATTGTACCGTTCATTTGAAGTGGAATTTGGAGGGGGAGAGATCGTTAAGGTATCAACAGAAAGATTTCTGAGTATTGCACGACAGGAACTGGGATGTATCAATTATTCTCTTAAGCTGTTACGTGGTACAGGAAACTGCACTGTTGAATTCTATCTCGACGGAGATATCCGGAATGAAGATGCCAATTATGATGAAAAATTCTGGGAGCCTGTTGGAGCTCAAACAGAGGGTTCATTTGGCGTACTCACTTCAAAAACTAAAAAGACAGGTTTTGTGGTTTCCACTGGTATGTCCACGAAAGTTCTACTTAATCATCAGCTTGTTGATATTGCTCCCACAAAAGGAATAAACAAAAATCGAATTAGTCTGAGCTACCGGTTAGATCTTAATGAATCAGACACGATGAGCCTGGTTAAGCTGGCCTCCGTCTTTACATCTCGCGATCATCCCATCGACAAACTTTCCGACCTGGCATTAGACATGTGTAAGAAAGCCAATGTCATTGGATACGCAGAATTAAAAAACGAACAAGTTTTGGCTTGGGCTGAAAAATGGAAAACCAGTGATATTGTTATCGAAGGAGATGTATCAGCACAACAAGGAATAAGGTTTTCTGTATTTCAATTGAATCAAACATATTCAGGACATGATCCCAGGTTAAATATCGGTCCAAAAGGTTTTACCGGTGAAAAATATGGAGGAAGCACCTATTGGGATACTGAAGCCTATTGTCTTCCATTTTTCTTAAATACAGCAGGCCCCGACATAGCAAAGAACCTTCTCATATACAGATATAAACATCTTGAAAAAGCTATTGAAAACGCAGCGAAATTAGGATTCAGAAATGGGGCGGCCTTGTTTCCCATGGTGACGATGGATGGTGAGGAGTGTCATAATGAGTGGGAAATAACCTTCGAGGAAATTCACAGGAATGGTGCCATAGTCTATGCTATATACAATTATATCAAGCATACCAATGATATTCA
The DNA here is from genome assembly GCA_030592205.1 of Bacteroidota bacterium. Classification (GTDB taxonomy): domain Bacteria; phylum Bacteroidota; class Bacteroidia; order Bacteroidales; family UBA12481; genus JAUVKA01. The sequence goes on from JAUVKA010000141.1 coordinate 6,914, forward strand.
GTATATGGATGATTATGGGCTTGAAGTAGTTATTGCAGTAGCACGTTTTTGGGTTCAAAGGGCACATCTATCTCAAGAAAAGGGGAAATTTGTAATTCTGGGCGTAACCGGGCCTAATGAATATGAAAATAACGTCAACAACAATTGGTACACCAATTATATTGCTGCCTGGTCCCTCACCTATGCAGTAGAAAATCTGGAGCTGCTAAAGGAAAGAAATTTTGCCAGATATCAGGAGTTATCTGATCAGCTACAACTTCAATTACCAAAAGAACCCAATTCATGGGCCGAAGTGGCTCAACAAATGTATTTACCAGAGAACAAGAAATTGGGTGTTTTTGTTCAGCAAGAAGGATATATGGATAAGGAGCAAATAATGGCTGCTGATCTCCCTGAAAGTGACAGGCCAATTAACCAAAACTGGTCGTGGGATCGTATTCTTCGCTCATGCTTCATAAAGCAGGCCGATGTTCTTCAGGGTCTTTACTTCTTTGAAGACCATTTCGACCTGGAAACACTCCGCAGAAATTTTGAATTCTATGAGCCCAGAACAGTTCATGAATCTTCATTATCTCCCAGTATTCACGTAATTCTGGCAAGTAAATTGGGAATGAAAGAAAAGGCATATGAACTCTACCATCGTACAGCAAGGTTAGATCTCGACGATTATAATAATGAGGTACATGAAGGCTGCCATACAACCAGCATGGCAGGCTCGTGGCTGGCAGTTGTGGAAGGGTTTGGGGGAATGCGAATAATTAATAGTCGATTGCATTTCAACCCTTCACTCCCAGACTTATGGGAATCATTGAAATTCATCATACGATTCAGAAGCCGGATAATCGGCATGACAATCCAAACAAACGATACTACTATTGAACTACTTGAAGGTGAGTCAATTTCAGTCTTCCTGAAAGGCAAAGAAGTTTCCTTATCAGAAAGTAGATAGTATATACGCTATCCTTCCCTGGAGCGAAACATAGAACCCCGGGAATTATATCTTGATTACAGTTTATTATCAAGAGTGAATTTAGTCTTGATCAATTTGCCATCACGGTTTAGGCGTAATCGGATAGTTTTACCCTCGGTACCATAGAGGATACTGTTGATTTGATCAAGTTCAATATTTACAGCCGGCAAATAGTTTATTGTTTCAATCTGGTCGCCCTCTATAATGCCAGCCAGATCAGCAGGTGATCCGGGAACAACATTATAAATCTGGTAGACCGGGATATTGAAAAAGGGCTTTTCAACCTCCAAGCCACTTCCGTTGTAAGAGAAAGGATCGTGAAACTTTTTATTTGGCTTGAGAAAACACTGTTGCCCCTGGTAGTCAAAGATCACATGAAACCTCTTAAGTATTTCGTTACCCAAATTCCCGTTGAGATCTGTTTCACTCATCATTCCAGCTATTGCAGAGGAATCAGGAAAGGCTACAATCGGGCGATTAAAGTGATAGGGACCAATTTTTATCCCTTTGATCCGTCCGTTTACACCTTTAATGTTTCCGTTCAGACCTTGACCCAAAAGAGCAGGAAAGGTAAGTTCCGGCAACTTCATATTCTGATCAGAAAACAAGGATAACCACATCGACATGCTTGCTCCGGTATCCACCAATAATTTCAGATTGATTTCAGTATCATTTTCCTGAATCATTTCAGCCTTCAAATAGGGCCTTTGGTTTTCAATGGTCAATGGGATTCGTGCATGACGCCTTGTTTTTCTTCCAAAGTTATATTCTTCTCTCTTGTAAAATGTGATGAGTTTGTTTGAGTAATCAATCTCAACAACGAAGTGAGTGAAGAAATCTGCTCCAATCAGACCATTAATCTGAAGACCAAATTGTTTACTGAATCCAAAACGATCTTCAGGAATGACATACACCTCCATTTTCTTCCCAATAATTCCACGGCCGCCAAGCAGAGGA
>JAUVKA010000027.1 GCA_030592205.1 Bacteroidota bacterium
CAGGGTCACTCTGGCTCCGTAGAGGAGAAGGGAAATCCGACACCGCCCCTGGTCGTCCGTCCCCAACGGATAGAGGTCGCTGGGAGGGAAAGGTGCTTTGTGCAGTTCTCCGTCAATCCACTGCAAGCGCTCCACCAGGTAGGGATTGTGGGGAGCCACGTCTGGCCCCAGAACGGCCGCCAGGACGAGGAGGATGACTAGCACGGAGCCTACAATGAAGTAGTAGTCCCGCACCGCCCGACCCAGCCGCTGCCAGAAGGTTAGAGGTTTCATACTGTGCCGACCTCCGAATCTCGCAGCCGGTGGTCCACCAACGGGTAGAGGGCCTCCAGCAGCAGGTTGACCAGGACGAAGAGAAGGATGAAGGGCAGGGTCATCCCGATCACCGCAGTGGTATCCTGGGTCTGGATGGATTTCAGGAGGCGCAGGCCGATCCCTGGCCAATTAAAGATGTGCTCGACGATGGGGAGGACTGCTCAAGAATATTAAAAAAGAATTGAACCAGTCAGTAATTTCTTAAAACAGAATAATAAAGCATTATGGCTCAGATAAAACCAGCAGAAGTTTCCGAAATACTGAAACAACAACTTGAGGGAATCCAAACAGGAACCCAAATGGATGAAGTGGGTACGGTACTTCAGGTAGGCGATGGTATCGCAAGAATTTATGGACTTTCCAAGGTTCAATCGAATGAATTGATCGAGTTTGATAATGGCGTTATAGGAATTGTATTGAACCTTGAAGAAGACAATGTTGGAGCTGTTCTGTTAGGACCGTCTGAAGGTATTCGGGAAGGGGATTCTGTAAAAAGAACTCAGCGTATCTCATCAATACCTGTAGGCGAAGGATTGTTAGGCCGCATAGTAAATACACTGGGGAATCCTATCGACGGAAAAGGACCTATTGCAGGCGACCTGTTTGAATTGCCATTGGAAAGAAAAGCCCCCGGTGTTATTTTTCGCCAACCTGTAAATGAACCTCTTCAAACCGGTATCAAGGCTATTGATGCTATGATACCAATCGGTCGGGGGCAACGGGAGCTAATTATTGGTGATAGGCAAACGGGTAAAACATCTATCGCGATTGACACAATTATAAATCAAAGGGAATTCTACGAGAAAGGAGAGCCTGTTTACTGTATTTATGTGTCTATCGGACAAAAGGGCTCTACAGTGGCTCAGATTGCCAAGGTTTTGGAAGAAAAAGGAGCTATGCCATATACAACTATAGTTATGGCTACTGCTGCAGATCCAGCTGCTCTTCAATTCTATGCACCATTTGCCGGGGCTACCATTGGGGAATATTTCAGGGATACTGGCAGGCCAGCCCTGATCGTTTATGATGATTTATCGAAACAAGCAGTTTCCTACCGGGAGGTTTCTCTTCTCTTGCGTCGCCCTCCCGGACGTGAAGCTTATCCCGGAGATGTTTTTTATTTGCATTCACGATTATTAGAACGTGCTGCAAAAATTATTGAATCTGATGAGATTGCCCGAAAAATGAATGATTTGCCAGAGGTCCTCAAACCTATGGTAAAAGGAGGAGGATCGCTTACTGCTCTGCCTTTGATTGAAACACAGGCAGGTGACGTTTCGGCTTACATTCCAACAAATGTGATATCTATTACTGATGGACAGATATTTCTGGAGTCGTCTCTTTTTAACTCAGGTATCCGACCGGCTATTAACGTTGGTATTTCTGTTTCCAGAGTAGGCGGATCGGCGCAGGTTAAGGCTATGAAAAAGGTTGCAGGTACTCTAAAACTTGATCAGGCACAGTATCGTGAATTAGAAGCTTTTTCGAAATTCGGATCTGATCTGGATGCTGCTACTATGGCAGTTCTGAATAAAGGAGCACGAAATGTAGAAATCCTCAAACAGGGCCTTTACAATCCGCAATCGGTTGAAAACCAGATTGCTATATTGTTTTGTGGTTCTAAAGGTTTACTTATGGATGTGCCTGTTGATAGTATCCGGGAATTTGAGGTAGAATATCTGGAATACCTTGGAATGAAGCATAAGAATATTATGGATGAATTGCGGCAGGGAAAGCTTAGCCCTGATGCAGAAAATATACTCAGGGAAGTGGCGAGAGAACTTACTGCTAAATATCGTGATTAGGCTGAAAAAGTCATAAATGTATGGCCAATCTAAAAGAAATACGAACCCGGATAAGCTCGGTTAAGTCGACCAGGCAGATCACCAGTGCGATGAAAATGGTGTCGGCAGCCAAATTGAAAAAGGCTCAGGACGCCATAACTCAAATGCGGCCATATGCAAGGAAGCTTCATGATATTCTTACACATTTGAGCACTAGTCTTGAAAATATTGAGGGCAATATTTATGCATCCGACCGACCGGTGATGCGGGTTCTTTTAGTAGTTGTTACGGCAAACAGAGGACTCTGTGGCGGCTTTAATTCAAATGTAGCTAAAAAAACCATAAACTTGATTCATGGGCCGTATAAGTCATACTACGAATCAGGAATGCTTGATATACTCTTGCTTGGGAAAAAGGGAGGAGACATACTTAAGAGCAAGGGGCTTATTGCAGTAGGAGAGTACAATACCACAGTCGATAAACCTAAATTTGAGACTGCTGCTTCTGTTGCTGAGGAGATTATGTTGCTTTATAGTAGTAAGAAATACGACAGAATCGATTTAGTTTATAATCAGTTTAAGAATTCCGCCTCCCAAATTCTTACACAGGAGCAATTTCTTCCAGTATCTATTGAAAAGGATGAGGCTCATCATCGCCGTCCTGATTATATCTTTGAGCCAAGCTTGGAATATATGGTTGAAGTGCTGATACCTGAAGCTTTAAAGATACAGTTTTACAAGGCCGTTATGGATTCCCAGGCTGCTGAGCATGGCGCCAGGATGACTGCAATGCACCAGGCAACGGATAATGCCACTGAGCTGATCCGTGATCTGAACCTGGAATATAATAAAGCCCGTCAGGCGGCTATTACCGGTCAGTTGATGGAAATTGTCAGCGGTGCTGAAGCCTTGAAATCATAATCAATTTCGGATGAAGCGTATACTTTTTATATTGTTATCATTCTCATTTTTCTCAACATCATTTGCCCAGTACACCATAGATGTAATCGTGGATTCAATGCCAACAAGCAAGGCCTATTTGTATGAGTTCAGAGGTGATCAAACACATATGCTGGACTCTGTTCGTACAACAAGTCCAGGTAAGGTGAAATTTTCTTTCTCCCAGGATGCTCATCCGGGACTCTACCGGATTGTGGTTGGGCCCAATAACTTTTGGGATTTTATTTTCAATAAGGAAAATATAAAACTGAAAACGCATTATGCTACCCCCTTGGATAGTTTGAAGGTAATCGAGTCGCTTGAAAATACCCTGCTGAAGAAATATATGTCGTATTTCATTACTCTGAATCGAAAGGCAGATGCAATCGGCCGGTTAATGACATTGTATGATAAAGACAGTGAGTTTTTCAAATCCCTGGATAGGGAATTGATGAATCTCAGAATGGAAGATCCCCAAAAAGTAAGTATGGAGATCATAAACAAACACTCTGAAACCTATGTAGCCAGGTTTTTGAAAACCGAACAAAACCCCATCGTTCCGGTAGGTATGGGAAAGGAAGAAGAGATGCATTATGTGATAAATCATTTTTTCGATGAAATTGATTTTAGTGATTCTTCATTGATCTATAGCCCGCCTCTTATTAATAAAGTACGAAGCTATTTCAGCTTGATCGGCCAGGCTTATCCACCAACAGAGTCGGAGGAAAAAATGATCGGAGGTCTTGACCGTCTTATGTCACTGGCTGCAATTTGTGATCCTATGTATGATTTTATCCTGGGTGATCTGACCAAAGGCTTCGAACGGTCGGAATTTGAAACATTTTTTGCCTATTTAACAGAGAATTACCTGTTGGATGCAGCCTGTCAGGATGATGAAAGATCTACAGAGCTATCGGAGGTATTGGCTAGCATAAAGAAAACGGCCATTGGTATTAAGGCACCTGAGATTATTCTTCCACTGGCTGACGGTCCGGTTATTCTATCTGATATCCCTGAGAAGTATGTTCTTGTATTTTTCTGGGCTAGCTGGTGCCCCCATTGCAATGAAATTCTACCTGATTTAAAAAGTATATACCGGGCATATCATCAAGCTGGATTTGAGGTGGTTGCTATTTCAATAGACAAAGAAAAATCAGCATATAATTCGGTTCTTGCTAAAGAACAGTACCCCTGGATTAACTATTCTGAGCTTAAAGGATGGGATTGCAGCATTGCTTATGATTATGGTATCAGAGCAACTCCCACAATGGTTTTGTTGGATGGGGAACGAAATATAGTGGCTAAACCCAGAAATCTGGGAATACTGGTCGAAACACTAAGTCGATTAGGGTTTAAGTCTATTCATTGATTTCACCTTCAGGTTTTTAAATTCCAGCTAACTAAAACCTAGTAATGATTTATAAAATCTCTGTGCGACTTTAGCAAGTTCACTGCATGCAGAACAAAGTTTTTCGATTCCTGGAGAATACTGATATAGAGAGCAGAATTTTTGGTGCCAACCAATTCTGCTTTAATTCTTTTTAATTGTTTTTTGCTGAGGTCATTAAAGGTGTTCAAAACTATCTGCTGCTCTTCTGTAATATCATTAAGTTTGTCAAAATCGCTCTGTAAAATAGCCTGGCGGATAGATTCAGAAAGAGATTGAATTGCTTTAACTAATTCTCGTAATTCCTCTTGTTGAACTTCAATCAATCCCTTGTGGTTATTATCAATATGCTTATAAACAGGTTGATCTATGAAGGTCAGGCAATGAGCCATTTCCCTCATGTTTTCTAATTCCTGAACATAATGAGGACCTGCCTCAATACTGTCATCCCCAAGGAGGGAAATTGTTTTATGTATATTGTCCTTCAGCGACTTAGTGTGTGAGTTGAGCTTTTCTATCCTGGGTTTTAGTTTTCGTAATACCCGCCTGTCTTCTTTAATCAAACCATCAATAATAGAGCTGTAAATGCTATTTGACTCCTCAAGGAATTTACTGACATTATCTATGCAAGCGTTAGAGATAGAATCGAACCCAGCTTGTACTTCAACAGAATCTGAGTTATCCTGATCTTGCTCAGATTTTTTACGGTGAAACACATGTGATCTAACCAGTAAAAAAACTGCCAGTCCGATTAGAATAATAATAGTTGTTATCCCCCCCCAACTGATTAATAGTGCGATGAAAAAGGCTACAGTAAAAGCCAGGAAAGCAGTAAAAAACCATCCTGCAATAACTGTAAGAACTCCGGTAATCCGGTATACCGCACTTTCCCGACCCCAGGCCCTGTCTGACAGTGAGGTTCCCATTGCCACCATAAATGTGACATAGGTGGTGGACAGCGGCAATTTAAGGGAGGTTCCGATGGCGATCAAAATAGATGCTACAACCAGGTTTACCGATGCACGAACCAAATCGAAAGAAGAGCCGGCAATATTATTATCACCGGTATTATTTTGGTCGAAGCGTTTTTCAACATTTGCGATCACACGTTTTGGTACAAAGTATTGTGCGGTTTTATTGATGGAGCGTGTTTGGCGGACAATAGCCCGGGATAAAGCTGATGAGCTGAAACGCTCATAACCCTCACTCTGACGGCTCAGATCGAGAGTGGTTTTAGTTACAGACCTTGACTTTTTTGAGGTCCAGAGTGTAAGAACCATAACAAGACCAGCCAGCAGAAGGTAGAGGGTAGGTGTTTGTACTTTTCCTTGCAGGGAGGTCATTATTAGAGAGTCAGCCTGAGTGGATGGGTCGGCCAAAAATGTTTTGAGGGATTCAAAACCCGCCAGGGGTACACCAATGAAATTCACAAGATCGTTTCCGGCAAAAGCCATTGCTAATGAGAAGGTGCCAACCAGGACAATAAGCTTGAAAATATTAATGCGTGTCAGCCACATAACAATCTGCAGAACAATTGTCCAGCCTGCAAAACTGACACCAATTATCGTCAAGGTGTTATGTTTTATCCATTCCAGGGAAGCAGCACTGATAAATGAAGATCCTTTGGCTCCTTTTATCAGCATAAAATAGGTAATGGCCGCAATGGCTGCCCCTCCGAATAACGAGCCATATCGTTTGTATGTTTTGGAGTAATTAAAAGAAAAAAGCAGTCGTGCCAAATATTGCACTAAGGCCCCCACAGCGAAGGCAATGACAACTGATAAAAATATCCCGGCAATGATGGCCATGGCCTTACCAGAATTGATGTACTCTCCCATTTCTGCCAGAGGCTGACCAAGGGCTCTCATTTTTATCAGAGTAATTGCTACGGATGCCCCAAGCAGTTCGAACACAATCGAAACAGTAGTGGATGTGGGTAAGCCAAGCGTGTTATATGCATCCAGGAGAATGATATCGGTCATCATTACTGCCAGGAATATTAACATGATCTCCGCAAAAAAGAATTTTTCCGGGTGCATAATTCCTTTCCTTGCAACTTCCATCATGCCGCTTGAAAAGGTGACACCCACCAATATACCCACGGCAGCAATTAAAAGGATGATTTTGAAGGGAGCAGCTTTTGAACCAATGGCGGAGTTAAGAAAATTTACTGCATCATTGCTAACTCCAACTATCAAGTCGGAAATTGCAAGAAGAAATAGAATTACAACAATAAAAATATAGAAATTTTCCATACTGTTTTAGCTTAGGCAATTGCTGCAAAATTGGAAAAATTTGCTGGCTGCAACGTTAATTCAATATTAATCTAATGTTAAATTCTGGCAATAAAATTAGCTGATAAGTCGAGAAAAATTGCAAATATCAGCGTCAAATTATTGAATTTGGCAAATTTTACATTAATCGTAATTTAGCTTTTTAGGTTTCTACTCTGTCTGACCTGGATGACTGTATATGATTTGGTCGAAAATTGCCAGAATAATTCTACGTTACAGGATCATATTCCTGCTTATAATCACAGGCCTTACAGCCTTTATGGCCTTGCAGGTTCCACGACTCCAATTGGATTATGGTTATAGTGGAATGATGCCGGATTCCGATTCTGTTTCCATAAAATTAGAGGAATTCAAAGAGGTGTTTGGTGGAGATGCGACTATTTTTCTTTTGGGAGTACAGGACAGCAACTTTTTCGATTTGGATAAATTCAATGATTGGAAACAGTTGAAAAAGGACCTCTTGGAAATTGATGGAATTGAAACTGTCCTTTCAATTTCAGATGCTATAGCGATTCAAAAGAACAGTTCGGGTGGAAAATTTGAATTCAACAATATTTTTCCGAAAGAAGTTATTTCTCAACTTCAGCTAGACAGTTTGGCGCAGGTGTTTAGGGGATTTCCAATTTATGAAGAACTATTGTACTCCTCTCAATCAAATATTTACATGATGATTCTCACTATGGATTCTGTCATGATAAATAGCCGGAATCGTGAACTGATTGTTAAAAGGACACAGGAACTGGCCGGGCAGTGGGGAGATAAATATAACAGGAAGGTACACTTTTCTGGTCTGCCGTATCTTCGCTCGCAACTGTTGATCATGATTAAGGCGGAGCTGCTGAAGTTCATTTACCTGGCGGCTTTTGTCACATTCATTTTGTTATTAATCTTTTTTAGGTCACTCAAAGCTGTAATACCCAGTGTTTTGGTTGTTGGAATGGGGGTGCTATGGGCATTTGGGACTATGGTTGTACTGGATTTCAGGGTTACGGTGCTGACGGGAATGATTCCACCCGTTATTATAGTTATTGGTATACCTAATTGTGTTTTTTTGCTGAACAAATATCATCAGGAATTTAAAAAACATGGCAATAAGATCAAGGCTCTTCAAAGAGCAATACAAAAGGTAGGTTATGCTATTTTCTTAACAAACCTTACAACAGCCGCAGGATTTGCAACTTTTATGGTCATAAATAATCAAATGCTGTCCAGATTTGGTTTTATTGCCTCGGTTAACATCATGATCTTGTTTGTCCTGTCAGTTTTTCTGATCCCGATTATTTTTTCCTTTTTACCACCCCCTTCCCCAAGACAAATTAAGCACCTGGATCACAAGATTATCAGCCGCATTGTTGAAATATTTATTTATCTCGTTGGGAATCAGCGTAAAGCTATTTATCTGGTCTTTGCCTTGATGCTGGGACTTTCGGTGTGGGGAATAAGCAAAATGAAAACCACCGGGTTCATTGTCGATGATATTCCTTCCGATCATCCCCTGGTTGTTGATCTGAAATTTTTTGAAGAACACCTTGGGGGGGTGATGCCCCTGGAAGTGTCAATCGACACCAGAAAACCGAGAGGTGCTTTAAGAAACACAACTCTCAAGAAGGTGGAAATGTTTCAGAATAAGCTGGCCGGCTACCCTGAGCTATCCAGATCCTTATCGGTGGTTGACGTGTTAAAATTTGGCAGGCAGGCGTATTTCAAGGGGGATGTGAGCCAATATAAACTACCCAGCCAACAGGAGCAGAATTTTATCCTAAGATCACTTGAAGGGAGCGCGGAAAATAGTTTTCTTTTTCGGATGCTGATTGATTCAGGCAAACAAAAATTGCGTGTCAATATCCGTGTGGCCGATATTGGAGTAGATAGGATGCTTGCGTTAAAAGACAGTATTCAAAATGATCTTGATCATTTTTTCCCGGCCAGTGATTACAGAGCTATTCTTACAGGTTCCAGCCTGACATTTACCTTAGGCACACATTATCTGGTCAGAAATCTTTTTGTTAGTCTTGGTCTGGCCATTCTTCTTATCTCCCTGTTTATGGCCTGGATGTTTTCATCCTCACAGATGGTTCTGATATCAATTTTCCCAAATCTCCTTCCACTGTTAATTACCGCTGGAATTATGGGATTTTTCTCTATTCCCATAAAGCCTTCAACAATACTGGTATTTAGCGTTGCTTTTGGGATATCTGTGGATACGGCCATTCATTTTCTGGCAAAAATTCGTCAGGAACTGGCTTGTCCCCGAACTCTGCCCGACCAGGCGGTTATCAAGGCATTGAGGGAGGTTGGTGTAAGTATAACTTATACTGTGATAATATTGTTCTTCGGATTTGGCATCTTTGTGGCCTCCGATTTTGGAGGTACAGTGGCGATGGGCTTATTGACCGCCATTACTTTGTTTGTGGCTGTTTTTGCTAACCTCTTATTGGTTCCCTCATTTTTGCTTGGCCAGGCCAGGAATGGAGCGATGAAAAAAGTAAAAAATAATTAAAGAAATTATGAAAAATATAGATGAGATTCACCAGATGGTATTTCAGGAGATAGAGGAGCAAAACGAAGTTCTGGAACCAAAAGAATTATATGAACCAATTTGGTATAGTCTTAAAAGTGGAGGAAAAAGGCTTCGTCCGGTTTTAGTCTTATTGGGCTGTCAAATGTTTTCTGATGACCTAAATGAGGCTTTAAAACCTGCTTTGGGAATTGAGCTGTTTCATAATTTCACTCTCTTGCATGATGACATCATGGACAAGGCTTTTCTCAGAAGAAATAAACCCACAGTTCACATCAAATGGGATATTAACAGGGCAATTCTTTCAGGCGATGCCATGGCTATTCAGGCTAATATTTTTATCTCCTCTTGTCATCACAAAATTCTTCCGGAGGTATTGCGAGTATTTAACAAAACAGCTCTGGAGGTTTGTGAAGGACAGCAATATGACCTTAATTTTGAGATCAGGAATGAGGTAACTGTACCGGAGTACATGAACATGATTAAACTAAAAACGGCTGTTTTATTGGCTGGGAGTTTAAAAATTGGTGCGATCATTGGTGGATCCGGAGGCAGGCAGGCAGACCTGGTATATGATTTTGGTTTTGATATGGGAATGGCATTCCAGCTGCAAGATGATTATCTGGATACTTTTGGAAACCCGGAAACATTCGGGAAAAAAATAGGAGGAGATATTATGGTAAATAAAAAAACCTTCCTTCTGATAGTTGCTAAAGAAAGAGCGAACCCACAGCAACTTAAAGAACTAACCAGCTGGTATTCAAATGAAGATCACGATCCAGAAGAAAAAATCGCAGCCGTTAAAAAAATTTTTTATGACCTGGAAATCGACCGTTTGACCCGTGAACAGGTGGTCCTTTTTTCAAAAAAAGCGTTATTAACCCTCGAGAAAATTGACACGGGAATCGACAGGAAACAGGAACTTGTAAATTTCACTAACAAACTGATCTATCGTGTCAGCTAGAAAATTATTTTTAACTTTGGGGCTTGTTTATTTAAAGGCATAATATGGCAAAGAATATTGGGAAAATAGTCCAGGTTATTGGTCCTGTTGTGGATATTGATTTTTCGGGTGAAGGAGTTGAATTACCTGAGATTTATGAATCCCTGGAGGTTCAGAGAGATAAGGAACAGCCTCTGGTTGTTGAGTGCCAGCAGCATATTGGTGAGCACACTGTGCGTGCCATTGCTATGGATTCAACAGATGGATTGTATCGGGGAATGGAAGTAGTAGCTACCGGCTCGCCCATCATGATGCCAGTTGGGGAACAAACAAAGGGCAGATTACTGAATGTGACCGGCAATCCGGTAGATGGGATGGAGCCTTTGTCGAAGGAAAGGGGATATCCTATTCACCGTGATCCCCCAAAGTTTCAAGATCTTAGTACGGAGTCAGTTATTCTATACACAGGGATAAAAGTTATAGATCTTATTGAACCCTATTCCAAAGGAGGAAAAATTGGCCTGTTTGGTGGTGCCGGAGTTGGTAAAACAGTTTTGATCCTGGAATTGATCAATAATGTTGCCAAAGCATATTCTGGATTATCAGTGTTTGCCGGAGTTGGTGAGCGCACAAGAGAGGGCAACGATTTGCTCCGGGAAATGCTTGAAGCAGGGGTTGTAAATTATGGGCCCGAATTCATGGAGGATATGGAAAAAGGAGGCTGGGATCTATCAAAAGTCGACCCGAAAAAACTGGCCGAATCAAAGCTTGCCCTTGTGTATGGCCAGATGAATGAGCCTCCTGGAGCCCGGGCACGTGTAGCATTATCCGGATTAGCCTTAGCGGAGTATTTTCGTGATGGTGATGGTGATAGTGGGGGACGCGATATATTGTTCTTTATGGACAACGTTTTTCGCTTTACCCAGGCTGGTTCAGAAGTATCAGCTCTTCTGGGCCGAATGCCATCTGCGGTGGGATATCAACCTACATTGGCTACCGAAATGGGTGCCATGCAGGAAAGAATTACATCAACCAAACATGGATCTATTACTTCGGTTCAGGCAGTTTATGTTCCTGCTGATGACCTGACGGATCCTGCTCCTGCAACTACATTTTCTCATCTGGATGCTACTACAGTACTCAGTCGGAAAATTTCTGAACTCGGGATATACCCCGCTGTTGATCCATTGGATTCAACCTCAAGAATTTTGTCGCCTGAAATTGTTGGTAATGAGCACTATGATACAGCCCAGCAGGTCAAGGAAATTCTTCAGAGATACCAGGAGTTACTGGATATAATTGCGATTCTTGGAATGGATGAATTATCAGAAGAAGACAAATTGGCTGTACACCGGGCACGAAGGGTACAACGTTTTCTTTCTCAACCCTTTCATGTTGCAGAGCAGTTTACGGGCAGGCCGGGAGCTTTGGTTAGTATTGAGGATACAATCAAAGGATTTCAGATGATATTGAATGGCGAAGTGGATAAATATCCTGAAGCAGCTTTTAACCTTGTGGGAAATATTGAAGAGGCCATTGAAAAAGGAGAAAAAATGCTGGCCGAAGCAAAGGACTTATAAAAATTTAAAAATTATACTCGTGTATCTGGAAATTGTTACCCCGGATAAAAAAATATTTGCTGGAGAAATTGATCTTATCAAACTCCCGGGAAGTAAGGGTTCGTTTGAAATTCTCAAAAACCATGCGCCACTGATCTCAACTTTGGAAGAAGGTCCTGTGAAGGTCATAGATAAGGCCGGAGTAGAGCATATCTTCCAAATAATTAAAGGGGTAGTGGAATGCCTGGATAATAAAGTTATGGTGTTGGTTGAAAGTGATAAATAATCCGGTTTGTGGAAGTCAGGTACCTCTTTCTTCATCCTCCGGACTCTGCGGAAATACTGTTTTCAACGCCCCTCATTCGGGCAATAGTTAAATCAGTTAAGTATGCGGAAGTAATTTGTGCTGTGCCTAAACAATACCACTGGTTATTGGAGAATAATCCTTTTGTAAGCTCGCTGATTTTATTCGATCAGAATCCATCCAAAAATATAGAGGAATTTCGGAATGTTAAGGCAGATTACCTGATTGATCTGACAGGCGGTATGAAAACCTCAAGGTTCAAGAACCGTATGCGCGTGGTGGATTTTACTTTCCCCTATAAAAAACTCAGAAATATTCGGAGCCTGACATCCAGGCTTGAGGCCGGTGATTTATACAGGCAAGCTGGAATGGAATTATTAAGCATGTTTGATCTGGTCGAAGATGGATCCGTATTAGATTTGTTTTACAGCCATAACAGAACTTTCCTGGAAAGAGCCTTACCGGAATCTTTTCTTGACAGTTATGCTGTTTTGGATATGCCGGCTCCAGGTTCCGGAGAAGAGGATATTGCAGAGCCGCTAAGTGAATTGATTAGCCGGATTGAACACCCCCTGGTCCTTTGTGGTGGTGAACAATGGCGACCAAGTGGTGAGGAAATTATGAGAAAAACAGGCTGCACTATTCTGAGTACCTGTGGTGATTTTACAGAGCAGGAACAGGTTTATATCAGGTCGGGTGCCAGAGTTTTACTTAATATTGAAAAAGGAAGGGAGATCTGGTCGATGGTGCTTAAGAAACCACATTTTTTTGTGGATATTTCAGCAGTACCAAGCAGCTGGAAAGAACAGGTTGAAAGCATTCGTAACTATTTGAAGCAAGAGTAATGTCTGTACCAATAGAGCAAAATCAAATTGAGGTAATGGCCCCCGTTGGATCCTGGGATTCCCTTACGGCTGCTATTCAAGGGGGAGCCGGGTCGGTTTATTTCGGATTGGGAAAGCTAAATATGCGTGCCAGATCCAGTGTTAACTTTACAGAAGATGATCTGACAGAGATAGTTGCAAAATGCAAAAAGCATAATGTAAAATCATATCTGACTCTTAATACAGTACTTTACGATGAAGATATTCCTGTGATGAAAAGTCTGGTGGATACAGCGGCTGCAAACGGAATAAGTGCTGTTATCGTTTCAGACCAATCAGCAATTGAATATGCCAGGGAAAGGGGGGTGGAGGTTCATCTCTCTACACAACTAAATATTTCCAATTACCATTCCTTAAAGTTTTATGCTCAATTCGCTGATGTAACAGTCCTTGCCCGTGAACTTAATCTCGACCAGGTGGCTGAAATTCACAGGCAGATTGAACGGGATCAATTAAGGGGACCTTCCGGAAAGTTGATCCGACTTGAGCTTTTTGTTCATGGTGCACTTTGTATGGCGGTTTCTGGTAAATGCTATCTTAGTTTGCACCAGTATAACTATTCAGCAAATCGTGGATCATGCCTTCAGGGATGTAGGCGAAGTTATCGTGTAACTGATAATGAAACCGGGGATGAACTGGTGGTGGATAATGAATACATCATGTCGCCAAAAGACCTCTGCACCATCGGATTTCTGGATAAGATCCTGGCCAGTGGGATCTCAGTTCTGAAGATCGAAGGTCGGGCCAGACCACCGGAATATGTTAAAACTGTGAGCCAGTGTTACAGGGAGGCTGTTGAAAGCATTGTTGCAGATAATTATGGAACCAGGAAAATCCAGGAATTGGAAGATCGATTGAAGCAGGTGTTCAATCGTGGATTTTGGGACGGATATTATCTTGGTCAAAAACTGGGTGAGTGGAGTGAGGTTTATGGCAGCAAGGCTAGCCGGAAGAAAGAATATCTTGGTAAAGGAAGCAACTATTTTCCGAATATAGGGGTGGGTGAATTCGTCATGGAAACAAAATCCCTGCAAATTGGTGACCAAATTCTAATTACTGGTCCAACTACCGGTGTAGTAGAATTGGAAGTTAAAGAAATGCGTCTGGATAATAAGCATGTTTCAATGGTAAAAAAGGGTGATCGATTTTCAATGAAGGTAGATGAAAAGATCCGGCGATCTGATAAATTATATAGGTGGGTAAATTCTGAACAGAAAACTTAAAATTAAGTTCTTCTATATTAACACCTTTCAGACTTTAATAATTATTTAACTTCCAGATACAGTATTCTCACAAGAACAATTCCCATCTTTGGCCGAATTTTTATTTGTTAACAACCAGTTGATACACTGTTGGCAAATAGTTAAAAAGTTCAAACAAAAAGCCCTGAGGAGCCTGTTGTGTTTGGTTACCTTGCGGTTTACACAACTAATAATTAAAAAATCAAACTATAAATTAATTGTTATACCTAAACGCTGTATTTTATGAAAAAAATAACCCAAATCTTGATGCTGGCGACTCTGGGATTGTTCCTTGCCGGAACATCTATTGCTCAGATCACCACATCCGGTATGAACGGCAAAGTTACCGGGCCAGATGGTAATGGTCTGATCGGTGCTACCGTTGTTGCAATTCATGTTCCTACGGGAACACAATTTGGTGGGATTTCCGATGCAGAAGGATTTTTCCGTCTTCCGAATATGGATGTAGGTGGCCCCTACACCGTAAAAGTTTCTTATATTGGATATGAGGCCTGGACTAAGGAAAGTGTATATCTTACACTGGGACAGACCTTTAAAATGAATCCTGGCTTAAGGACTTCTGAAGTTCGCCTCGGTGAGGTGGCTGTAATAGGACAAAGAGGTACTGTTAATATATTTGATGGTAACCGTACTGGAGCTGAAACACTTGTAAGCATTGATAAGATAGATGCTATGCCTACTGTTGGCCGTGACCTCACAGATTTTACCCGCCTGACTCCTCAGGCAACTGTGGATGATAATAGTGCAATCAGTATTGCCGGTGTAAATAACCGCTACAATAGTCTGACTATCGATGGTGGTTATCAGAACGATGCTTTTGGATTGGCTGCTTCAGGTGTAAACGGTGGACAAACAGGAGGGACTCCTATTTCACTGGATGCTATCGAGCAGTTTCAGGTGACCATTGCTCCTTATGATGTACGTTATAGTGGATTCGCCGGTGCCGGTATCAATGCCGTTACCCGCAGAGGAACAAACCAATTCCATGGTTCACTATACGGATTCTACAGAAATCAAGATTTATCCGGAAAAACTCCACTGAATAGAATTAGTGGCGTTGAAGATATGACCAAGGAGGAAATTGATGCAGAACGTGAAAAACTGGCAGACTTTACTGCTATCACTACTGGTTTCCGTCTTGGCGGCCCGATTATTAAAAACAAATTGCACTTCTTCGTAAATGGTGAGATGCAAAGAGATGCTACTCCTCAACCATTCTCATTGGATAACTATAATGGTGATGCTACTGCTACTGAGTTAAATGCACTAAGAGATCATTTAATCAGCAAATATGGTTACGACCCTGGTTCTTATGATGCCAATACAACGGAGCTGAAGTCAGATAAGTTTTTAGCGCGATTGGACTGGAACATAAACCAGACCCACAAATTGATGCTGCGTCATAGTTAGACCAACCAAGAATCATTAGGCCCACGCCGCTCTACATCCAGCTCAATTAATTACTATAATAATGGAGTTTATTTCCCAAGTAAGACCAATTCAACTACTCTGGAATTGAAGTCGAACTTCGAAAACTCAAGTAATGACCTTATTGTTGTATTCACCACTGTTCGTGATGACAGGGATCCAATGGGAG
>JAUVKA010000378.1 GCA_030592205.1 Bacteroidota bacterium
ACATAAGGAGCATTTTCATCTAAATACAAAAGCCCCATTCCAGTCATCCATTCGTGAAAATGAGCTATAGCTTTAGTATTGCGGTAATAGTCAGTAAAACTTTTTATAACCAATCCAGCTGAGTAACCAAAAAGAGCTGCTTCAACATAATCCCAGGCCCCTGTAATAGAATCCAGTTTCCAACTTTCCCAGGCCTTGCTCAATATTTCATCTTTTTTGGCAATGAGGGGGGTAAAATCTACAATAAAAGCAAAGGGTTTACTGGCTATATTCCACCTTCCGGTACGGATTTTCAAGCCCTGTTTTTCAGCTTCTTTTTGCCATCCTTTAAATAATGAATCATCCTCTATGAATTCAGGATTCTGATGTTCTTCTCTCCAGATATCAGGTCCAATGGTAATGTATTGCTCCCCCAACCTTCTGTCCATCTCAGGGATTTTAGTCGAAATAACAGTATGAATTCCCCCAACTTTATTACAAACCTCCCAACTCACTTCAAAAACCACATCGGGCCAACAATCTTTCTTCATATTTACCATTGTAAATGCTATATCTTTTCGCGATGCGAAATAACAAAAAAACTAAGATTATTCTTGATTATTCTTTCTTTCCTTTTTTGACTGAAGGGGCTTTTGATTTTTTGGTCAATTCAGGAAGATCCGGACTCTTTAATGCAGCTTTCCTATCTGCTCTTTTCTGCGCAGTACGGTTTTTGCGGAGTTTTTTAAGAACCTGATCGTATTCAGAAATTGCTTTATCCAGCAACTCTCCATTGAGCTCATCTACAGGAACATCATTATATTTAATCCGATTAATGCTTTGCTCAAGTCGAATTGAGAAATCGCTCAGAACATTCATGTAATTCATAAAGGCATCGTATGGATTCTGATAGGGATTGAAATAATTATGAACGGCTTGATCTGCAAAGAACTTAGTACACATATAATAAAAGTGATCACTTGCTTGCAGGTACTGCCAATCCTTGACAAATTCAGGGTTACCTGAACTGTTAACCAGATCCCTGAGTCCATACAATTTTTGGAAAGCTTCATCCTGAAGTTCATTCCCCAACCAAGCGGACATGTCCCTTTCTTCATCTGCCCAACTAGTTGGAAATGGAACTGATAAAGGGGCCACCGGTTGAAATTTTTCTACCAGATCAGAAGGGGTATAAAAGGTCATTCCATATTTTTCGATCAACTCTCCGGGAAAAGCTCTTAGGAAATTGAAAATACCCGTATCTTTTGTCTGATGCTCACCAAAAGTTTCATAATCCATAAACAGATTTACAACATCTTCCTTTTCATCGATGGAATTAATCCAATTAGAATATGCTTCAGCAGTAAGAGGCCATTCGCTCCAACTTTCATTGGAAAAGCGAAAAGCGATATCATCACTAAGTTTAAAGTTACGGAGCAACAATTTTAATTTTGGTTTGTGCACATTATAATACAGGAAATTAGGACTTTTCCAACCCAAAACATATTTAGCTCCTTCGGCTAGCATCCCATTAAAACCCATATTTGAAACAAGCTCGCCAATACTGTCAGAATAAACCAGTTCAGTATTTCTAAACACTTTAGGCTCCTGTCCGAAGAGTTCCTTGATCTTCTTTGAATGAAGAATTACCTGATCTCTAAACTCATCTGTATTTTTCAGTACAGCTATCGAGTGGGAATAGGTCTCACCCAGGAACTCAACCTGACCTGTATCTGCAAGAGCTTTAAAGCTTTCAATAACTTCAGGAGCATACAGTTCAAATTGTTCCAATGCGATTCCGGTTATTGAAAAGCTCACCTTAAACTTACCTGGATACTTTTTAATAAGATCCATAATCACCTCATTGGCTGGCAAGTACGACCTTTTAGCCACTTTGCGCAATATACTCTTATTGGTATAGTCATCATAATAATAATGATCAGCTCCAATATCAAAAAACCGATATCTTCTAAGCCTGAAAGGCTGGTGAATCTGGAAATATAAACAAATACTCTTCATCTGGGTAGGTATTAATTTTTTTGATCAATCTGATTATTATTTTACTGCCGGCACAAACAAGGAGGCATATACATCACGAATATGCACCGCTGCATTCTCCCATTTTAAATCATCCACCTCCTCTTTCCCATACTTCCGAAACATTTCTGAAAGAGCTGGATAATGTATCAAACTATAGATAGCATCTGCCATGGCATTTACATCCCAAAAATCAGTTTTTATGGCATGTTTTAATATCTCTGAAACACCTGATTGCTTGGATATAATCACAGGCACATTAGATCTCATAGCCTCCAGGGGACTAATACCGAATGGTTCAGAAACGGAAGGCATCACATATACATCGCTTAAAGCAAACATTCTATCCACATCTTTTCCCTTGAGAAAATCGGTAAAATGAAATTTATCTGAAATTCCAAGGCGGGCTGCATATAGTATCATTTTCCTCAGAAGATCACCATTACCAGCCATTACAAACCGTGCTTTATCCGTTTTCTGCAATACTAATTTAGCTGCTTCAAGGAAATATTCCGGTCCTTTCTGGAAAGTAATTCGACCGAGAAAGGTGACTACTTTCTCATCTACTGATTTTTTATACTCCTCATTATCGACAGTTGCTTTGGGTTCAACAGCATTGTACACTGTGAAGACCTTCTCAGGGGAAATACCATACTTGTTAATGACAGTATTACGTGTAAGGTTGCTAACTGTAATAACGCGATCGGCCGCTTCCATACCCATTTTTTCAATAGCAAAAACCAGTGTATTTACGTTCTCGCCGGTACGATCAAATTCAGTTGCATGCACATGAACAACCAGAGGTTTTCCACTCACTTTTTTCGCAGCGATTCCAGCATGATAAGTCAGCCAATCATGTGCATGAATCAGATCAAACTCCTGATTTTGTGCAATTTCAGCCGCAACAAGCCCATAGTTTGAAACCTCCTGCAGAAGACCAGGTCCATACTTTCCGGTAAATTCGATCTTAGCAAGGGTTCCATCCTCAGCCCACTCCCCCTTCAAGGACTCTTCCCGGAGTTTTTGCCAATGAAAATCTCCCCGATCAATTTTTTCCTGAACAAAAATTTCAAATTCCTCGGGTGAAAGATATGGCATAAGATGTGAGCCCACCTCAATATAGGTCATCTCCTCTCTGGACTTTCTCCTTTCCGATATATCTCTTTCCTTAATTTCACTAATTTCATTATAAAAATGAAAAGTCCGTTGTTTCACAGGAACCTGAGAGGCACCAACAAGGCGTACCGCTGATTGATCCTCATCACCGTAGGCTTTCGGAACCACGAAGATCACATCAACTCCCCGATAAGAAAGCCCTTTGGTAAGACCGTAACAGGCAGTCCCCAAGCCTCCGCTGATATGCGGAGGAAATTCCCAACCAAACATTAACACTCTCATAGGCTTCTATCAATATTTTGATAATAAATACTTTATCCTCAACAATTCACCAACACTTGAAGCAAAAGATATGGCTCCACACGGACGATAAGGAGGATTACCATCATACACTTCTGAAATCATACCAACACCATGCTCCATTAAATCTTCTTCAAAATTCTGCACAAGCGTAGCTCTAAAATGCGCACTTGAAGCACCATATATTCTCAGCCACGCTTCGGCAAAATGACCGGTAAGCCATGGCCAGACTGTACCTTGATGATAGGCCAGATCACGAGTATGATGAGCACCCTCATAAGTTGGCTTAAAATCTTTGGAGCGGGGCGATAATGATCTGATCCCTTTAGGAACCAATAACTCCTGTTTCACCTGGTCGAGAACTGCTTTGATTTGTTCCTCATTAAGAGGAGTATATTTCATAGAAACAGCTAAAAGGATATTGGGCCGAACCTCTTTATTAGGTATGCCATCAAAAACATGGTCGAAAAGAGTATTGTTCTGATCATCCCAGAAGGTATGCTCAAAGTTAGCCTCTATCTGGGTTTTCAGATCCATCCAGTCCTCAACAAACTCATTATCCTTGTTTGCCTTAGCACCCTCCAGCGCAAAGGAGATTGCATGATACCAAAGAGCATTAATTTCAACTGCATAGCCTGGTCTCTGGGTTACAGGTTTTCCATCCACGTATGAATCCATCCAGGTCAGTGCTTTACCCGGAAGAAAAGTATGAATAAGTC